>JAWVGD010000552.1:0-6853 GCA_033855515.1 Baekduia sp. | reverse complement strand
GGCGAGACGTTCCTGGCCTCCGCCATCCCGGCGTTCCTGGCCCAGACGCACCGGGTCCAGTACATCGAGAACGGCGAGCTCGTCGTGGTCACGCCGGAGGGCACGACGTTCCTGACGCCCGAGGGCGAGGAGCTGGCGCGCGACATCGTCGAGATCGACTGGGACGAGGAGACCGCCGAGAAGGGCGGCTACGAGACGTTCATGCTGAAGGAGATCTTCGAGCAGGCCGACGCGGTCGCCGAGACGATCGCCGACCGCACCGTGCGCCCCGACGGGGTCGACCTCGCCGAGGAGACGAGCTTCGACGAGGCGCTGCTGCGCGACGTCAACCGGATCATCGTCGTCGCCTGCGGGACCTCGTACCACGCGGGCCTCATCGGCCGGTACGCGATCGAGGAGTGGGCGCGGGTGCCGGTCGAGATGGACGTCGCCTCCGAGTACCGCTACCGCAACCCGGTCGTCGGGCCCGGCGACCTGGTCCTGGGGATCACGCAGTCGGGCGAGACCGCCGACACGCTCGCGGCGATGCGGCTGGCGCGCGAGCGCGGCGCCAAGGTCGTGGCGATCACGAACGTCATGGGCTCGCAGGCCACCCGCGACGCCGACGGCGTCCTCTACACGCGCGCCGGGCTGGAGATCGGCGTGGCGGCGACCAAGACGTTCGTCTGCCAGGTCGCGGTCATGTACCTCGTGGGGCTGCGCCTCGCCGAGTTCCGCGGCACGCTGGACGCCGCGCAGCGCACGCAGCTGGTGTCCGAGCTCAAGCGCGTCCCGCACGAGATCGAGGTGCTCCTGGAGGGCCTGGACGTCGACGCGGTCGCCGAGAAGCACTTCCGCAGCGAGTTCTTCCTGTACTTGGGTCGCCACGTCGGGCTGCCGGTCGCCCTGGAGGGCGCGTTGAAGCTCAAGGAGATCTCCTACATCCCGACCGACGCGTACGCGGCGGGGGAGATGAAGCACGGGCCGATCGCGTTGCTGGACGAGTCGACGCCCGTCGTGTGCGTGGCGACCGACTCGCCGATCCTCGACAAGGTCGTCTCCAACGTGCAGGAGGTGCGCGCCCGTGGCGCGCACGTCATCGCGGTCGCCTCGGAGGGCAACATCGAGATCGGCGAGCACGCCGACGAGGTCATCCGGATCCCGAAGATGGACTGGATGCTGCAGCCGCTGCTGGCGGTCATCCCGCTACAGGTGCTGGCGTACAAGATCGCGCGGCTGCGCGGGCTGAACGTCGACCAGCCGCGCAACCTGGCCAAGACCGTCACGGTCGAGTAGGACGGGTGCCCGGCGTCGGACTCGACCTCCTGGAGATCGACCGGCTGGAGGCGGCGCTGGCGCGCCGTCCGTCGTTGGCGCTCCGGCTGTTCACCGACGGCGAGCGCGCGTACGCCGCGGAGCGCGCCCGCCCGGGCCAGCACCTGGCGGTGCGCTTCTGCGCCAAGGAGGCGGTCGCCAAGGCGCTGGCGCTCGAGGCGTGGTCCTGGCAGGACATCGAGGTCGTCAGCGACGGCGGCGCGCCGCGGATCGTCCTCCACGGCGCGCTGGCGGGTCGCGCGACCGCGGTCGACGTGTCGCTGACGCACTCGCGGGGAACGGCGGGTGCCGTGGCCGTGGTGCGCACGTCATGACCGAGCCGCTCCCCGAGGGCCTCGAGGCGCTGCTCGACCCCGAGCAGCTCCGCGCGACCGACGCGTGGGCGATCGAGACGCTGGGGATCCCCGGCGTCGAGCTGATGGAGCGCGCGGGCGCGGGGCTGGCCCGCGCGGTCAGCGACGTCGCGCCGGGCGGCGACGTGGTCGTCGTCTGCGGCGGCGGGAACAACGGGGGCGACGGCTATGTGGTGGCGCGGCTGCTGCGCGAGGCGGGCCGGGCCGTGCGCGTGCTCACGACGGTTCCCGTCGACGCGCTGAAGGGCGATGCGCGCGTCAACGCCGAGCGGCTGCCCGGCGAGCCGCCGCGGCCGTTCGCGGCCGGCGCCCTGGCCGGCGCCGCGGTGATCGTCGACGCGATCCTCGGAACCGGCTTCGGCGGAGCGCCGCGCGACGACGTCGCCGCGGCGATCACGGCGATCAACGCCGCGGCCGCGCCCGTGGTCGCCGCCGACGTGCCGTCGGGCGTCGACGCCGCCAGCGGCGTCGTGCAGGGGCAGGCCGTCGAGGCGCACGTCACCGCGAGCTTCCACGCCGCCAAGCCGGGCCTGTGGATCCATCCCGGCAAGGCCCACGCCGGGACCGTGCACGTCGTCGACATCGGGGTCCCGGACGGTGGGCCGGCGCAGCCGTGGGCCGGCCTCATCGGGCCCGGCATCCTGGCCGGGTACCCGCGCCGCGGCGCCGACTCCACGAAGTTCGCCTCCGGCCACGTCCTGGTCGCCGGTGGCTCGCGCGGCATGACCGGGGCGCCGTGCCTGGCGTCGCTGGCGGCGATGCGCGCGGGAGCGGGCTACGTCACCGCCTGCGTCCCCGCCGCGCTCAACGACATCTTCGAGATCAAGCTCACCGAGGTCATGACGGCGCCGCTGCCCGACGACGACGGGGCCCACACCGCGGAAGGGGCGGCCGCGGTGGTGCAGCGGGCACGGCAGCGCGGCGGCGTGCTCGTGCTCGGCCCCGGGCTGGGCCGCAGCGACGGTGCAGCGGCCTTCGCGCGCGAGCTGGCCCGCGACGCGCCGGTGGCGCTCGTGCTCGACGCCGACGGCCTCAACGCCCACGCGGAGCGCCTCGAGACGCTGCAGGGGCGCCAAGCGCCCGCGATCCTCACGCCCCACGCGGGCGAGCTGGCGCGCCTGCTGGGGGCCGAGTCCGACGCCGTCGGCGCTCGCCGGCTCGAGCACGCGCGTGAGGCCGCCCGCCGGGCCGGCGCGATCGTCGTGCTCAAGGGCGACGACACGCTCGTCGCCGAGCCCGAGGGCCGGGTGGGCATCTCGCGCGGCGGGAGCCCGGCGCTGGCGACCGCCGGGACCGGCGACGTCCTCTCCGGCGTCGTCGCGGCGCTGCTGGCCCGCGGGATGGCGCCGTTTGACGCCGCGTGCGCGGCTGTCTACGCCCACGCGGAGGCGGGCCGCCGCGCCGCCGTGATCCTCGACGGGCCCGACGGCGTCATCGCCTCCGACGTCATCGACGAGCTGCCACACACGCTGGTCTGAGTCACAGCCCGGACACCTCGACCATCTAGAGTCCTCGCGGCATGCCCGAGATCGTCGCCGAGATCATGGAGCGCGATGCTCCCTCCGTCCGCCTCGAGGCCTCGGTCGAGGAGGTCGTCGCGCTGTTCAAGGCCCAGGACGTCTCGGCTCTGCCGGTCGTCAACGAGGGCGGGCGCTGCGTCGGGATCGTCACCGAAAACGACCTCGTGATCGCCGACGAGGAGGGCGACCTCCACATCCCGCACTACATCGAGCTGTTCGGCGGGCTGGTGTTCTTCCCGCCCGAGCTGCGGGTCTTCGAGCGGCGCCTGCGCAAGGCCGCCGCGGCGCTGGTGCGGGACCTGATGACCGAGCCGGCCGTGACGGTCGAGCCGACGACGTCGATCCACCAGGCGGCGCACATCATCGTCGAGCGGGGCCACAGCCGGCTGCCGGTGGTCGAGCACGGCCGCTACGTCGGGCTCGTCACGCGCGCCGACGTCCTGGCGGCCCTGAGCCCGCTGGAGGGCTGAGCGCCCGTGGCGGTCCGGGCCCTCGCACGCGTCAACCTGGCGGCGATCGAGCGCAACGTCGAGCGGATCGCGCGCGCCGTCGACGGCGGAGCGGCGGTGTGCGCGGTCGTCAAGGCCGACGGCTACGGGCACGGGATGCTGCCGTGCGCCCGGGCGGCGCTGCGCGGAGGGGCGACGTGGCTGGCGGTGGCCACCGCGCTGGAGGCCCGGGCGCTGCGCGAGGGCGGCATCGCGCCGGCCGACGCGCCGGTCCTGATCCTCGGCGCGCTGAGCGACGAGGAGCTGCCGATCGCGCTCGGAGCCGACGCCGACATCAGCGTCTGGACCCCGGAGATGGTCGACGCGCTCGTCGCCGCGGGCCGGCCCGTCCGGGTGCACGTCAAGCTCGACAGCGGCCTGGGGCGCCTGGGCACGCGCGACCCGGAGCAGGCCGACGTGGTCGCCGAGGCGGTCGCCGCCGCCGACGACCTGGAGCTCGTCGGCGCGTGGACGCACTTCGCGACCGCCGACGAGCGCGGCGATGCGTTCTTCGGCGAGCAGCTCGCGCGCTTCCGGGCGTGGGCCGAGCCGCTGCGCGCCCGCCATCCCGGCCTGCTGTTGCACGCCGCCAACAGCGCGGCGACGCTGCGCGACCCGGCGGCGCACTTCGATCTCGTCCGCCCCGGCATCGCGATCTACGGGCTGGATCCGTTCGGCGAGGATCCCGCCGCGCGCGAGCTGGAGCCGGCGCTGGAGCTCGTGTCCTACGTCGCCGCGGTCAAGCCGTGCGCGGCGGGGGAGAGCGCCGGCTATGGGCGCCGCTTCGTCGCCTCGCGCGACACGCTGCTCGCGACGGTGCCGATCGGCTACGGCGACGGCTACCGGCGCGGGCTGACCAACCAGGCGCCCGCGCTGTTGCACGGCCGCCGGATCTCGCTCGTCGGGACGGTGTCGATGGACAACGTGACCTTCGACGTGGGCGCGGCGGGCCTCGGTCCCAAGCTCGGTGACGACGTGGTGCTCATCGGCGCCCAAGGCGCCGAGCAGATCACCGCCGAGGATCTCGCGGCGCTGCTGGGCACGATCAACTACGAGGTGACCTGCGGGATCTCGTCCCGCGTGCCCCGCATGCACCACCACGACGGCGAGGAGGTCGTCGCCGCGTGACGGTGGAGGCCCTCGATGCCGCACGCGCCGCGCTGGCGGGTGAGCCTGCGTGGGTGGTCGGTGGGGCGGTGCGCGACGAGCTCCTGGGCCGGCCGGTGGCCGACTTCGACCTCGTGGTCGGCGGAGACGTGCGGAGGGCGGCGCGGGCGCTGGGCAAGGCGGCGGGTGGGCCGGCGTTCGAGCTGTCGGGGGAGTTCGGCGCCTGGCGGGTCATGGGCCCGGGGCGCCGCTGGCAGGTCGACATGGCGCCGCTGCAGGGCGGTTCGCTCGACGCGGACCTGGCGCGGCGTGACTTCACGGTCAACGCGATGGCGCGGCCGCTGGGCGGTGGCGACGTCGTCGACCCGCACGGCGGCGCGACCGATCTGGCCGCGCGCCGGCTGCGGATGGTCTCGCCCGCCGGCTTCGACGAGGACCCTCTGCGCGTGCTGCGGCTGGCGCGCTTCGCGTCCGAGCTGGCGCTGGAGCCCGAGCCCGACACGCTGGCGGCAGCGGCCGCGCGGGCCTCGCGCATCGCCGAGGTCGCGGCGGAGCGCGTATTCGCCGAGCTCAAGCGGATCGTCGGCGCCGACCGCGTGCTCGACGGCCTGGCGCTGATGGATCGCCTCGGGCTGACCGCGTTCGTCCTGCCGGAGCTCGCGGCGCTGCGGGGCGTCGAGCAGAACCGCTACCACCACCTCGACGTCCACGACCACACGCTCGAGGTGCTCGCCGCGACCGTGCGGCTGGAGCGCGCCCCCGGCGCGATCCTCGGCGAGGGGCCGCTGGCCGGCGCCGTCGTCGCGTTCCTGGCGCAGCCGCTGGCCGACGAGCTGACGCGCGGCACCGCCCTGCGCCTCGGTGCGCTGCTGCACGACATCGCCAAGCCCGAGACCCAGGCGCGCCACCCCGACGGGTCGATCCTCGGCTTCCCGGGCCACGCCGACCTCGGGGCGGAGCGCTCGCGCGCCGCGCTGACGCGGCTGAAGGCCAGCGAACGGCTGCGCGCCCACGTCGCGGCCCTCGCGCGACACCACCTCGGGCTCGGCTATCTCGTCCACGAGACGCCGCTGGACCGCCGCACGATCCACCGCTATCTCGTGCGGACCTCGCCGGTGGAGGTCGACGTGTCGCTGCTGTCGATCGCCGACCGCTTGGCCACCCGCGGCCGCAAGGCCGACGAGGCGATCGCCAAGCACCTCGACGTCGCCCGCATCGTCCTGCCCGAGGCGCTCGCGTACGCGGCCTTCGCCGGCCAGGCGCCGCTGGTCCGCGGCGATGAGCTCGCCCGCGCGCTCGACCTCCGCCCGGGACCGGCGCTGGGGGCACTGCTGGCCCAGCTGGCCGAGGCCCGCTTCGCCGGCGAGATCACGACGGCCGACGAGGCGATCGCGCTGGCGCGGACGCTGGTGTGAGAAGCGGGGCGCCGGCCCCGGCGCCCGCGCGGTCCAGAAGACGCGTCCTACGCCCGCAGCGCCCCACCCACGGCCGCACCCGCCCGCGCGATCGTCGCCATCACCACATCCGTCGCCCGGGCCACCGACCCGTAGTCGACGTTGTCGGCCGTGTCGGTCGGCCAGTGGTAGTTGGCGGGCACGAGGTACTCGGTGACCGAGCCGATCGTCGCTGCCTGGTAGCCCTGGCGCAGGGGGATGAGCCCGTCGGTCGCGAAGGTGAAGCGCATCCCGCGGCGGACGTCGACGCCCGCGTCGACGGCGGCGGCCGCGACCCGCTCCTTCTGCTCGGAGGGGTACTCGTACATCCGCAGGAAGCCCTCGCCCTCGATCAGCAGCAGGTTCGTCGAGCCGACCGTGTCCAGGCACAGGAAGCTCGTCGACGCCTTGGGCAGGTGGCCGAAGTGGCGGCGCGCGAACGCGAGCATGCCCTCTTGGTTGGCCTCTTCGGCCCCGGCCGAGAGCAGCATGACCCGTACGCCGCCGGGCGGCGGGGACGCCCCCAGGCGCCGCGCGACCTCCAGCAGCACGGCGACGCCGCTGAGGTTGTCGTTGGCGCCCGGAACGACTGGCTGGCGCACCATGTGCGCCATGACGGCCGCGGTGCCGGCCGCGAA
>JAWVGD010000551.1:0-2535 GCA_033855515.1 Baekduia sp. | reverse complement strand
AACCGCGACCATCGCGGTTCGGTCGTCCCGCGACGCCTCGGGCCAAGCGCCGACGACGGCCGCGACATCCCAGACCCGCCCGCGCGCACCGGCCTCGGCCTGGAGCCGATCCCGCGCCACGACCTGCGCCCCGCGCTGCCCGCCGTCGACGGCTTCCCGCGCACCGCCTGGCACGGCGCGCTGGGTCGCGTCCTGCGCACGGTGCCCGACGTGCGCCTCGGCTACGGCGACCGCCAAGGCGAGCCCGAGCTGCGCGCCGCGCTCGCCGCCTCGCTCGCGCGCACACGCGGCGTGCGCGCCGACCCCGGCCAGCTGCTCATCAGCGGCGGGCTGCGCGACGGACTCCCGCTCGTCTGGTCGCTGCTGGCCGCCCGCGGCGCGCGCCGCGTCGGCTTCGAGCAGCCCGGCTGGCGCCGCATCCCCGGCAGCCTGCGCGCCGCCGGCCTGGAGCCGGTGCCGGTCCCCGTCGACGACGACGGGCTGGACCCCGCGACGCTCGCGGCGCTCGACCTCGACGCGGTGGCCGTCACGCCCGCCCACCAGTTCCCGACCGGCGCGGTCCTGGCCCCGGCGCGCCGGGCCGCGCTCGTGGCCTGGGCCCGCGAGCGCGGCGCGTTCCTCCTCGAGGACGACTACGACGCCGAGTTCCGCTACGACCGCCAGCCGATCGGCTCGCTGCAGGGTCTTGCGCCGGATCTCGTCGTCTACGGGGGATCGGTCTCCAAGACGCTCGCCCCCGCCCTGCGGCTCGGCTGGCTGGTCCTCCCGTCCATGCTGGTCGCGGAATTGCAGCGCGACCCGGACATGCCGACGCCCGGCACGCCGCCGCCGCTGGACCAGCTCACGCTCGCCGACCTGATCGAGCGCGGCGAGGTCGACCGCCACCTCCGCCGCCAGCGCCTCCGCTACCGCCGGCGCCGCGACGCGCTCCTGGCCGCGGTGGCCGAGCAGCTCCCCGGCGTCGGCGTCCGCGGCGCCGCCGCCGGCCTGTTCGCCGTGCTGCTGCTGCCCCCCGGCGCCGACGAGGCCGCCGTCGTTGCGGCGGCGGCCGAGCGCGGCGTGGTGCTCGAGGGCCTCGGCGCCGCCGGGCGCGCCGGCCTGGTGGCGGGCTACGCGAACCTCCCGGAGACCGCGGCCACCACGGCCGTGGCGGCCCTGGCGAACGCGATCGCGGCGACGCCGCCGACCCCGCGCGCCTGACCGCCGCCACCGCTCGGCCCCGGCGCGCCCGGCGGTTCGGGCGCCAACCGCGGCGCTGACGTAGGCGGGCCTAAACGGGTCCGACGTATAGAGTCCATCCCCCCGAACTTCGAGACGAAGAGCCGCATACATGCCTGCACACGACGTCCTCATCCTCGGCGCCGGACTGGCCGGCCAGCGGGCCGCCTTGGCCGCCGCGGACGCCGGAGCGTCGGTGGCGATCATGAGCAAGGTCCACCCGGTCCGCTCCCATTCGGTCGCCGCTGCCGGTGGCATCAACGCCGCCATCAACCCCGCCGACGACTGGCGCTCACACGCCTACGACACCGTCAAGGGCTCCGACTTCATCGGTGACCAGGACGCGATCGAGGTCATGTGCGCCGAAGCGCCGCACGAGGTCATGCACCTCGAGCACATCGGCGTCACCTTCCACCGCAACGAGACCGGCAACCTGGACCTCCGCGCCTTCGGCGGCGCCTCCATGAAGCGCACCGCCTACGTGGCCGACATCACCGGCCAGGCGATCCTCCATGTGCTCTACGAGCAGCTCATGAAGTACCACGAGCGCGTGGACCGCTACGAGGAGTGGTTCACCACCTCGCTGCTGCAGGACGAGACCGGCGCGGTCACCGGCTGCATCGCCCGCGACATCCGCACCGGTCACCTCGAGGTCTTCACCGCCAAGAACGTCATCTTGGCCACCGGCGGCGCCGGCCAGTGCTTCAAGCCCACCACCAACGGCCTGATCTGCACCGGCGACGGCATCGCCCAGGCCTACCGCCTCGGCGCGCCGCTCATGGACATGGAGATGGTCCAGTACCACCCGACCTGCCTGGTCGAGAACGGCTTCCTCATCACCGAGGGCGCCCGCGGCGAGGGCGCCCACCTGCTCAACGCCGACGGCGAGCGCTTCATGGAGAAGTACGCGCCGAACAAGATGGAGCTGGCGTCGCGCGACGTCGTCTCCCGCGCCGAGCAGACCGAGATCAACGAGGGCCGCGGCGTCGGCCCCGGCGGCGTCGGCATCTACCTCGACATCACCGTCGTCCCGAAGAAGCGCACGCTCGAGGCGCTGCGCGAGATCGTCAACATCGGCAGGGACTTCGCCGGCACCGACATCACGCGCGAGCCGATCGAGATCCGCCCGGGCCAGCACTACATCATGGGCGGGGTCAAGACCGACGTAGACGGTCAGACGTCGATCCCCGGCCTGTACGCCGCCGGCGAGGTGGCCTGCGTCTCGGTCCACGGCGGCAATCGCCTGGGCGCGAACTCGCTGCTGGACACCCTGATCTTCGGCCGGCGCTCCGGCGAGCACGCCGCCGCCCGCGCGAG
>JAWVGD010000550.1:0-5405 GCA_033855515.1 Baekduia sp. | reverse complement strand
ACTTCGAGCGCCTCGGCATGGCGGCGGGGACCTTCGTCGACGGCTGCCAGGTCGTCGTCGCGGGCGGCCCCGGCTACTACCCCGGGTCGCGCACGTCGTCGCCGTCGTTCTCGTTCGACGTCTCGGGGCTGCGCATCGCCGGCGAAGGCGACCTGCTCGCGCAGATGGAGGCGCTGCGGCGCGCGCTCGGCGCCGAAGGGCTCTTCGAGCCGCAGAAGGCGCTGGCGCGTGCGGCCCTGCCGCGCTGCATCGGCGTGGTCACCGGCGAGGGCGGCAAGGCGCGCGACGACGTGCTCGCCGGGCTGCAGCGTCGCGGCTGGGCCGGGCGGCTCGTGTGGGCGTTCGCGCCCGTGCAGGACCGCCACGCCGCGCCGCGGATCACCCAGGCGCTGCAGGACCTCGCGGCCATCGAGGAGGTCGAGGTCGTCGTCGTCGCCCGCGGCGGCGGCTCGCTGGCCGACCTGTTCGCGTTCTGCGACGAGACGCTCTGCCGGACGGTCGCGCTGCTGCGCGTGCCGGTGATCGCGTCGGTCGGCCATCACACCGACCGCACGCTCATCGACGACGTCGCGGCCGTGAGCTGCTCGACCCCGACGCACGCCGCCGAGTCGGCGGTCCCCACCCATCCGCTGGAGGCGCGCCAGTCCCTGGCGCGGCGCGCCGCGGCGCTCGAGGGCCACGGACGGCGCGCGGTCGTCGGGCGCGCACGGCACCTGGCGGCGCTGTCGCGCGCCCCGGCGCAGGCGATCGAGCGCCACCGGACCGCGCTGCACCAGCGCCTGCGGGAGCTGCGCGCCGCCGCTCGGCGCCGCGTCGGCGACGACCGCGAGCGCGTGGCGCGCCGGGCGCTCGTGCTGTCGCGCAAGGCCGGCGCGTCGGCCGGCCCCGAGGACCGTGCGCGCCGCACGGCGCTGGACTCCCTGAGCGCGGCGCTCGCCGCCCACGACCCCGAGCGCACCGTCGCGCGCGGGTACGCGATCGTCGACGACGGCGCGGGCGGCATCGTCACCTCCGCCGCGCAGGCGCTCGCGCTGGGCGACGTGCGGCTCTTCTTCGGCGACGGCCAGGTCGGCGCCGACATTAAGGACATCAAGAACCCCGAGGAGGGCGCGTGACCGACACGCAGACCTACGAGGCCGCCACCGGGCGGCTCGAGGAGATCATCAAGCGCCTGGACTCCGGCGAGGCCGGCCTGCGCGAGACGCTCGACCTCTGCCAGGAGGGCCGCACGCTCGTGGAGTTCTGCGCGGGCGAGCTGGACGCGGTGGGCCGCGGGCTGGAGGAGCTGCGGCTCGACGAGCTCGTCGCGCGGCTGGAGCAGCGCCCCGCCGGCGACGCGTCGCCCGCGGCATGAGCGCCACCGAGGCCGACGAGGCGAGCGGGACGCTCTGGGGCCGGCTCGCCGATCTTCCGCTCGAGATCGAGGACTACGCCCTGGAGCGCCTCGAGCGCGACGTCTCCTCGGACTTCACGCGCGTGTCGACCGTCCTGCGCTTCCGCGGCGACGGCCACGAGGGTCTCGGCGAGGACGTCAGCTACGACGCCGAGGACCAGGGCGCGCTGCAGGATGCCGGGCCGGTCCAGCCGCTGGCCGGGTCGTGGACGCTGGAGTCGTTCTGCGACCACCTCGCCACGCTCGACCTGTGGCCGGAGCCCGCGCGCCACGACGCCTCGCGCCAGTACCGGTTGTGGGCGTACGAGTCGGCGGCGCTGGACCTGGCGCTGCGCCAGGCCGGGACGTCGCTGACCGCGGCGCTCGGGCGCGAGGCGCGGCCGCTGACCTTCGTGGTCTCCCTGCGGCTGGGCGAGCCCGCGACGATGGCGCCGGTGCGCGCACGCCTGGACCGCTACCCGCGCCTGCGCTTCAAGCTCGACCCGACGCCGTCGTGGGACGACGCGCTCGTGGCCGACCTCGTCGCGACCGGCGCGGTCGACAGCGTCGACCTCAAGGGCCTGTACGTGGGGTCGGTCGTCGACAACCCGCCGGACCCGGTGCTCTACCGCCGCGTCGCCGAGGGCTTCCCCGATGCGTGGATCGAGGATCCGGCGATCACCGACGACACCTGGCCGGTCCTCGAGCCGCACGCGTCCCGGATCACCTGGGACGCGAACATCCACAGCGTGGAGGACATCGCCGGCCTGCCGTTCGCGCCGCGGATGGTCAACGTCAAGCCGTCGCGCCTGGGCGGGCTTCGGCCCCTGTTGAAGGCCTATGAGTACTGCGAGGCCCACGGGATCTCGATGTACGGCGGAGGCCAGTTCGAGCTCGGCGTCGGCCGCGGGCAGATCCAGTACCTCGCCGCGATCTTCCACCCCGACGGCCCCAACGACGTCGCCCCAGGCGGCTTCAACGACGTCGATCCCGCCGACGGCCTGCCGCAGCCGCCGCTGCCCGTCGCGGCGAGCGCCACCGGATTCCGCTGGGGCTGAGTACCCGCAAGATCGGCGGCGCGGGCGCGTTGGAACCTCCCATGCGCGTCCGCACCGCCCTCGTCGCCCTCACGCTCCTGGCGGCCACGCCCGCCGCCGCCCACGCCGGGGCGGTGCCGCCCGGTGCGACGTGGTCGCAGGCCACGATCACCGAGGCCGACGGCACGCGGCTGCACGCCGACGTCCTGCGCCCGAGCGCCCTGCCCGCTGGCGCCAAGACGCCGGTGATCCTCTCGGTCGGGCCGTACTTCAACCACTCCGGGCAGACCGGCCCCGCCGGTCCCGTCGAGGGGACGGACTACGACCCCGTCGGCCCCTCGGCCGGGCCCTCGGACCGCTTCCTGGACTTCGTCCAGGGGGCCCACCTGATGGAGAAGGGCTACACCTTCGTCATGGTCGACCTCCGCGGGTTCGGCGGCTCGTCGGGCTGCCTGGACTGGGCCGGGCCGGGGGAGCAGGCCGACGTCAAGGCCGCTGTGGAGTGGTCGGCGAGCCAGCCGTGGTCGACGGGCAAGGTCGGCATGTACGGCAAGTCCTACGACGGCGTCACGGGGCTGATCGGCGCCGTCGAGCACCCCGCCGGCCTGGCCGCCGTCGTCTCCCAGGAGCCGGTCTACGACCTGTACCGCTACCTCTACAGCGACGGCATCCGCTATGAGAACTCGGTCGCGACGCCCGCGCTCTACGACCTCATCGCCGACACCCCGGGGCCGCTGCAGGACGACCCGTCCTACAACGCGGCCGGCATGAACGACCTCGCCCGGCCCGGATGCCCCGCGCTCAACTGGCTCGACCAGCAGAGCAACGACCACAGCGCCGCCTACTGGACGGCGCGCAACCTCATCCCCCGCGCGGCGGGCACCGACGTCCCGGTCTTCCTGACCCAGGGGTTCCTGGAGAACAACACCAAGCCCGACGGAGCGTGGGACTTCTACAACGCCCTGCAGGGCCCCAAGCGCGCGTGGTTCGGCATGTGGGACCACGTCCGCGGCAACGACGTGGACGCCGGCGGGCGCCTGAAGATGGGCCGCCCGGGGTGGTTCGACGAGGTCATGCGGTGGTTCGACCACTACGTCAAGGGCGACGCCGCCGCCGACCCGGGCAGCGACCCGCCGGTCGAGGTCCAGACCTCCGACGGCAGCTGGCGCGCCGAGCAGGCCTGGCCGCCGGCCGACGCGGCCCCGCTCACCGCGACGCTGAAGCCCGGGACCTACCGCGACGACGCCACCAACAACGGCTCGCAGGACGGCGCGCTCACGAGCACCAGCGGCCAGGGCGCCTGGACGTTCTCGCCGCCCCTGGCCCACGACGCCCACCTCGCAGGCCTGCCGCGTGTGCACGTCGAGCTGACCGGCATCCTGGTGCCCGACACGAACCTCGTGGCCGACCTCTACGACGTCGCGCCCGATGCCACCGCCACGCTCATCTCGCGCAACGGCCGCCTCGTCGCCAAGAACGGCGCCTACGACCTCGCGCTCTACGGGCAGGACTGGCGCTTCGCCGCCGGGCACCGCGTCGGCGTCCTGGTCACCGGCGCCAACGCGGAGTGGTGGCTCCACGCGCCGACGCTGCAGACCGTCACGGTCAAGGCGGGGTCCGTCGCGCTGCCGTGGCTGGCGCGCACGCGGACCTCCGATCTCGCCGGCGGCCGCGCCGTGCGCCTGGACGAGTACCTCGCCGCCGCCCCGTTCACCGTCCCGGCCGCCACGATCGCGGCCGGCACGGCCCCCGGCTTCGCCCTTCCGCCGGCCCAGACACCGTAAGGGCGCACGACGCACACCAGCCGGCTCTCCTGCCCTGGGGAGGACGGCGAGGGGTCCGCCACCGCTGCGGGCCCCTCGTCCGCTCCGGCGCTGCCGGCGGGCCGGCCGATCGGCCGCAGACGCCCTCGAGGGCACGACGCCGGTTGCCGCTCGGACCGGTAGAACTCCGGCCCATATGCACGAGCGACTCGGGATCGTGGGCAGCGGCGCCATCGCCGTCGGGCTGGCCGCCGCCGCGGCACGCCATGGCGAGGTGGTCCTGTGGGCGCGGTCGGAGGGATCCGCCGGACGGGCCCGGACGGCGGTCGAGAAGGCCTGCGGGAAGCTCACCGGCGAGGTCAACGCCGCCCAGGTGCACGTCGTCTGCGAGCTGGCGGCGCTGAGCGACGTGACCGCGGTCATCGAGGCCGTGGTCGAGGACCCCGACGCCAAGGGCGCGCTGTGGCGCGACCTGGCCGCCCACGTCGGCGACGACGCGCTCCTGGGCTCGACGACCTCGTCGCTCAGCGTCCAGGACCTCGCCACCGCCAGCGGCGCACCCGAGCGCTTCGTCGGCCTGCACGTCTTCAACCCCGTGCCGAAGATGAAGCTCGTCGAGCTCGCGTTCCCCACCGAGGCGACCCCTGCGACGCGCGCTCGCGCCGCCGCCCTCTGCGACGACCTCGGCAAGACCGCGGTGACCGTCCCCGACACGGCCGGCTTCGTCGTCAACCGCCTGCTGTTCCCCTACCTCTTCTCCGCGGTCGCGTTCCAGGAGGAGTCGGGCCTGGACGCCGAGGCCATCGACACCTGCATGCAGCTCGGCGCGGGCCACCCGATGGGGCCGCTGGCGCTCCTGGACTTCGTCGGCCTCGACGTCGCGCAGGCGATCGGCGAGGCGATCGGCGCCGACGTCCCGCCCACGCTGACCGCGCTGGTCGCCGACGGCGCGCTGGGCCGCAAGAGCGGCCGCGGGTTCTACACCTATAACTAGGAGACTGTGTCGCTATCGCGACTGGGGACCCACCTCCGGCGGCGACGGCTGGCCGTCGTGGGCCTCGGCCTCGCTGGCCGCCTACGGCACCCCTAGGCGGCGGCCGGGGCGCGCGCGGAGGGCGCCGCCTGGGCCACGAGCTGCTCGGCGGTCGCGACGACCAGCTCGAGCATCGCGCCGGCGGTGGCCGGGCGCGGTCCGTCGGCCGCGGTGACCGCCGCGATGACGCGGGCCGGCGC
>JAWVGD010000549.1:0-6341 GCA_033855515.1 Baekduia sp. | reverse complement strand
TCGATCGCCACGTCGCGGCCGCCGACGCGCACCGCCATCGGCACGGTCAGCGCGTTGCTCGCCTGCTCCAGGCGGTCGCCCCAGACGCCGTTGAGCCCGCCTTGGACCAGGCGCCCGGCCGGATGGTTGGAGATCCGTGGGCCGCCGCCGGCCGCGCGTACGCCACGCGCCACCCCGCCGCCGACGGCCAGGCCGGCGCCGCGAACCGCCGAGTAGAGGCTCGCCGCGATCGAGTCGTGCGCCACCCGCGGCAGCGCGGAGAACGGCCCGGTCGGGCCGAACGAGCGCTGCGCGACGGCGTGGTGGAGCTCCTGGATGCGCGTGACCCCGCCGGCGAAGCCTTCGGCCGCCAGCTCGGCGAGGGCGGCGAGCTCGCTCCCGGCCGGGTCCCCGTGCGTGGTCGGCACGGACGGCGGCTGGCCGTCGCGGACGGCCGGGAGCATCGGGGTCATACCCCAACCGTGACACCGCCCGATGGCATGGTCAAGCGAGGGCGTCCGCCCCACGCGGCACGCTGGGCATAGTCCATCAACGTGTCGAAGTAGCCCTCCAGCGGCGCGGCGCGCACGCCTGCGGGCGCCAGGATGCCGCGGGCCCAGCGGTCGTCGAAGCGCACGCCGAGCGCGAAGTACGGGAAGAAGACGCGGGCGCGCGCCAGCGCCTCCCGCTGGTTCGCGGTCATCGGGCCGGGCGGTGTGCTGTCCAACAGCCCGGGTGCGACGATGTCGGGCGCGGGCAGGCCGAAGCGCCGTGCGGCCAGGTCGATCACCTCGGCGACGGTGCTCGCGTGCTCCCCGGCGACCGCGTGGTAGGTCCCCGCGGGCGCATCGGCCAGGCCGAACACGACGTCGGCGACGTAGTCGACCGGCACCACGTCGACGGGCGCGTCGGGCCGTGCGGGGATCACGGGCAGCCGCCCGCGGGCGAACATCTTCAGCGGCCAGTACAGGACGTTGAACGACCGCGTCCACCCAGTAGCGCGGTCGCCGACGACGATGCTCGGCCGGACGATCTGCAGCGGCAGGGCCGGCGTCCAAGCCCGCAGGATCTGCTCCGCCTCGTGCTTGGTCTGCTCGTAGGTGTTGCGGAACGGGATCCCCCGGGTGACGTCGTCCTCGCCGAACGTGCCGGTGCGGTCCCCGGCGACATACGCGGTCGAGACGTGGACCACGCGGCGCAGCCCGTCCCCGCGCGTCGCGGCCCGCGCGGCGACCTCGGCGATGCGCGCCGCGCCGGCGGTGTTCACCGCGCGCGCGTCGTCGATCGGCAGGCTGAAGCTCACCGAGGCGGCGCAGTGGACGATCTCGTCGCAGCGGCGCGCGAGCTGCTCGACGGTGCGGTGGTCGAGCCCGAGGCCGTCGGCGAGCAGGTCGGCGGGGACGGCGGTGCAGCGCGCGAGGTGGGCGGCGAGCTGCTCCGGGGCGACGACGTCGGCCAGCGCCACGCGCACGCGGTCGGCGGCCTCCCGCGCATCGGCGGCGCGGACGAGGAGCACCACGGGCCGGTCGGTGCGCTCGAGGTATCGCAGCGCGACGGCGGTGCCGACGAAGCCGGTGACACCCGTGAGGAGAACGGCATCGTTCCGGATATTGAGCATCCGACGATGTTCCGCCTTTGACCGCCCGGAGGCAACGGACTCGCGGTCGGAAGCCGGCAGCGCGTCCGTCGACCGGCGGGACGGGCCGCAGCCGCGCTGGGCCCGCCGGGTCGCGCGCCATAGGATCGTCGCCATGATCGCCCTCATCACCGGTGCGTCCAGCGGGATCGGGGAGGCGACCGCGCGGCGGCTGGCCCGCGAGCCCGGCGCGCAGCTCGTCCTCGTCGCGCGCCGCGCGGACCGCCTGCGCGCGCTGGCCGCGGAGCTCGGCGGCGATCCGCTGATCCTCGCGGAGGACTTGACCGATGAGGCCGCCTCTGTGCGCATCGCGGCCGCCGTCGCGGAGCGCTTCGGTCGCCTGGACCTCCTCGTCAACAACGCGGGCGCAGGCTGGCGCGGTGCGTTCTCCGACGTCGGGGCCGCGAACCTGCGGCGCACGCTGGAGCTGAACCTGTTCGCCCAGGCGCAGCTCGTCGAGGCGCTGCTGCCGGTGCTGCGCGCCAGCGCGCCGAGCGCGATCGTCAACGTCGCCAGCACCGCGGGCCGCGTCTCCCGCGCAGGCTCCGGCGCGTATTCGGCGAGCAAGGCGGCGTTCATCGGCTGGACCGACGCGCTGCACCTCGAGGAGCGCGAGCACGGCGTGCACGTCGGCCTCGTCAACCCGGGCTTCGTCGCGACCGAGGGGTTCCCGCAGTCCGAGCTCGTGGGCAAGGCGGCCACGCGCTGGATGGTGTCCACGCCGGAGAAGGTCGCCGAGGCGATCGTCGACGCCGGCCTGGGCCGCAAGGCCGAGCGCTACGCGCCCCGTCCCTACGTCCTGGCCGCGGCCGCGCGCGTGCTGCTGCCCGGGCTGACCCGGCGCGTGCTGGGCGGGGGCGGCGGCAAGGCGCTCACCACGTCGACCGGCGCGGACGCGGCCGACCGCGCCGGCGGCGCCTGACGCCACGTCCGGCGCCTCGCGGCATCGGCCACGTGGCACCCGTTCGGGCGTCCGTTCTCAGGCTGGACACCGGATCCGGCCCGGAGAGTGCTGAAGTGATGGTGGGCGGTCTGACCCGCCGCCCCAGCGCCGGCGGTGACTCTCCTCCTCCTGCCGGCCTCGACCGGGGCCCCGTCGCGGCCTCATATTCCGCCGCGACGCCGGCCCCGGTCTCCTTGACGGCCTACTGGCCCGCGCGTGCGCGGAGCTTGGGCAGGACGTCGGCCGAGAACTGCTCCAGGAATCGCGGCTGGTCGTTGCCCGGGGCGTGCAGGACCAGCTCGTCGAAGCCGAGATCGAGGTAGACGCCGATCTTCTCGACGACCTCGTCGGGATCGTCGGAGACGATGAAGCGCGTGTGGGCCTGGTCGACGTTCGCGTCGGCCAGCCGCTCCATCTCGATCGGGTCCTCGACGCCCTCCTTCTGCTCGGGCGTCAGCGCGAGCGCCGCCCACCAGTGGGTGTTGTCGTGGGCCTGCCGGCGGTCGCGGTCGTAGGAGACCTTGATCTCGATCATCCGCCGGATCCGGCCGGCGTCGCGGCCGGCGCCCTCGGCGCCTTCGACGACCTTGGCCAGCAGCTCCTCGTACAGCTCGGGCTTCTTGCCCGACGTGCAGATGAAGCCGTCGCCGACGCGACCCGCGAGCTTGGCGGCCAGCGGACCGGATGCCGCGACGTAGATCGGGACCTCGATCTCGGGCCGGTCGTAGATCGTCGCCTGCGACGTCCGGTAGTACTCGCCCTCGAAGTCGACGCGCTCCTCGCTCCACAGGCGCCGGATGACCTCGATCGCCTCGGCCATCCGCAGGCGCCGCTCCTTGCGCCCGGGGAACGCGCCGCCGGTCACGGGCGTCTCGTTCATCGCCTCACCGGTCCCGACGCCGAGGAACACGCGCCCGGGCGCCAGGCAGCCGAGCGTCGCGAACGCCTGGGCGATGATCGCGGGCTCGTAGCGGAGCGTGGGCGTCAGGACGCTCGTGCCCAGGACCGCGCGCTCGGTGGCCTGCGTGGCGGCCCCGAGCCACGGCAGCGCCGCGGGCGAGTGGCCGCCGTGGTGGCGCCAGGGCTGGAAGTGGTCGGAGGTCGCGACGATGTCGAGCCCCACCGCCTCGGCCTGGCGGGCGTACGCCAGCAGCGTCCCCGGGTCGAACTGCTCTGCCGAGGCCTTGTAGCCGATGCGCACGTCCATCAGGCCAATCTAGCCAACGGGTCGCCCGGCGCCCCTAGCAGCGTGGGTCCGTAACCCGCGGGTTTCGCCCCCTGGGCGAACACCCGCAAGGGAACCTGGCCCTCTGGGCCAGTGTTCCCCCTAGCCGACATCCGGCGCGGTCAGGCAGGCGCCGCCGCCGCAGACGTCGACCAGCGCGCCGCCCGGCGCGAGGAACGCCGCCTTCTGCGCGCGCGCCGCGGGCGTGCGGCGGACGTGCTCGTGCGGATCCTCGAGGCCGTGGTTGGGGAGGTTGCCCAGCGGCGGGACGCTGACGCGCGACGGGCCGCCGTCCCAGTACTCGATGGCCGAGCCGGCGAACGGGAACGCCGGGATCGCCGGGATGCCCCAGGACGGCTTGCGCTGCGGCGAGCGGCCGGCCGGCAGGATCGGCGTGTGGATGCTCGCGCCGATCGTCCGAGCCTCGACGTCGGCTTGATAGGGCGTGACTTGATGGTCGCCGAAGGCGACATCGAGCAACACGGTGTGCTTGATCGTCCCGGGCAGCGGATCGGTGGTCATGTGCTGGGCGTAGCCGTCGCCCTCGCCGCGATCCCACAGCAGCTGCGCGAGATCGAGGATCAGCGGGCGCTCCAGCTCGTCGGTGTAGATGGGGTACATGACCTGGGAGTACACGTCGAAGTCCGAGGAGCGCGGCAGCAGCACCGAGTAGTTCATGCCCGGGACGCCGAGGACCGCGCGCGTGAAGTCGGGCGCCAGCGCCGTCAGCGCGCCGCCGGCGATCCCGCCCTGGCTGTTGCCGTCGTAGGCGATCTGGCCGGTCTGCACGATCGGCCGGCCGCCCACCTGCAGCAGCGGCGACGAGGCCAGGCCCGCGGGGTGCGCCATCAGGCGGCCGAGCACCAGCGCGTCCAAGAAGCCCTGCTGCAGACGGTCGGCGAGCGTCGGCATGTTGGAGAAGTTCGACAGGACGTCGATGGCGTTGGGGATGTCCTCGGCCGCCATCCCGATCCACGGCGTCGCGCAGAACACCATGTTGCCCTCGCTCGCCATCGGCGGCATGTCCGGGTTGGTGAGGACCTCGGTCTCCTTGCCGAGCAGCCCGTGGCCATAGAGCACGAGCCGGGCAGGCTGATCGGGCGTCGCGGTCGCCGGCACGACGCAGGTGAAGCGCGCCTTGTACGTGCCCTGCTGCGTGGGCAGGCCGCCGGCGCCGATCGTCATCCGCCCGCCCGCGGCGCAGTTGCGCGTGAGGTAGCACGGGACGTCGACGGTGCCCTGCAGGACCTGCGCGAAGCGCCCCGCGTACTTCGCGTCGTCGCCCTCCAGCGGGCGGGTCTCCAGCGTGAAGGCCGGAGCGCTGCCGCTGACGACGCCGTCGGCGAGGTTCGTGTCCCCCAGGCCCTTGAACGTCGCGTCGCGCATGGCCAGCGCGCGGCCGGCCAGCGACTTCTCCGAGGCGACGGTGAAGTCCCAGGTCAGGAAGAGGCTTGCGTCGCGCGCGATGCCGGCCTTCTTGATGGTCTTGAAGATGCGGGCGTAGCGTGCGCCGGTGGCGGCGCTCTTGCCGTCCCGCAGCCGGGCGAAGCGCGCGCCGGCCCGGATCGCGCCACCGTCGGCGCGCTTCAGCGACCGCAGGACCACGACGTAGCGGTGGCCCTCGAGGAAGTTCTTGGCCGGGTGGATCTCGAGCAGCCGCCGCCCCGTCTTGGCGTTGGCGTCCAGCTCGGCCCAGATCGGCCAGCGCTTGCCGGTGCTCGCGTCGAGCACGACGATCGGCGCGGTGCGCGCGGTGTAGGCCGACAGGTCGCTCAGCGACACCGCGCCCGTCCGCTTCAGCGCCTCGTCGGTCTGCAGGCCGGAGACCTTGGTGAGGATGACCGAGCCGGGGCTGAACCCGTCCAGGCCCGCCCAACCGCTCGCGTCGATCGCCTTGCCCTTGGCCGAGCGCGGCATCTGCGACGTGCGCAGCGCGACGCTCCGTCCCGTCGCCGTCCGCGTGTCGGCCTTCGTGAAGGCGTCGTTGGGAAACGGCAGCAGGCAGGCGGCGTCGTCGAGCCGATCGCACCCCGGACCGGACCGCGGCGCGGTGGCCGCATGCGCGGAGGACGGGACGGCGGCCAGGACCAGGGCCAGGAGCAGCGCGCGAGACAGCGGCGAACGACGGGACATGGCGCGCCACCCTACGCCCGTCCGGTGACAGATGGATCGCCGGTGTCCCGTCTCCGCGACGGCCACCGGTCGCGCCTCGGCGTCAGTCGGGTGCGACGAAGGCCCGCACGACGTCCAGGTAGTCGGGCACGTCGAGCAGGAACGAGTCGTGGCCCCACGGCGAGTCCACGACGGTCTCGGTCACGGCTTGCAGCCCGTGCGCGCGCAGCTGCGCGGCGAGCCGCACGGCGTGCTCGGTCCCGAAGCGCCAGTCCGACGTGAACGACACGACCAGCGCGCGCGAGGCCGGGTCGAGCGCCACCGGATCGGCCCGCCCCACGGCGAAGGGGTCGAACGCGTCCATGACGCGCGTGAGGTACAGGTAGGACAGCGCGTCGAAGCGCTCCAGGAAGATCTTGGCTTGGTGCTCGAGGTAGGTCTCGACG
>JAWVGD010000548.1:0-4868 GCA_033855515.1 Baekduia sp. | reverse complement strand
TGCGACCTCGGGGTAGCCGCCCTCGAGCAGCTTGACGTTGACGAGCTCCTGGATCAGCTCGGTCGCGCGGGTGCCGACGATGTGGCCGCCGAGCATCTCGCCGTACTTCTTGTCGCCGACGATCTTGATCACCCCGGTCCGGTCGCCGTAGACGGTGCCGGCACCGACCGCGCCGTACTGGATCTTTCCGACGACGACGTCATGGCCGGCCTCGCGCGCCTGCTCCTCGGTCAGCCCGAACGAGCCGACGTTGGGGGTGCAGAACGTGGCGCGGGGGATGTCGATGTAGCTGATCGGATGCGTGCTCTGGCCGGCGGCGTCCTCGACGGCGATGATGCCCTCATCCGACGCCTTGTGGGCCAGCGCCGGACCGGGCACCAGATCGCCGATCGCATACACCTTGGCCTTGGAGGTCCGCAGCGCGCCGTCGACCTTGATCAGCCCCTGCTCGGTCAACTCGACACCCGCGGCATCGAGGCCCAGGGCCTGGATGTCGGCGCCGCGACCGGCGGCGATGACGACCCAGTCGGCCTCCTGGGCGGCGGGATCGTAGTAGGTCTTGACCTTGACGTCGATGCCCTGCTTCTTGAAGCCGCGGGCGGCGGCCTTGGAGATGTCGGCATCCTCGGACGGCAACACGCGATCCAGGCCCTCGTAGAGGGTGACCTGGGTGCCCAGGCGCTGGTAGGCCGACGCGATCTCGGTCCCTGAGGCGCCGGCGCCGATGACGATCATCGTCGCCGGCAACTCCGTCAGCGCCCACGCCTCCTCGGTCCCGATCACGTTGCCACCGAACGACAGGCCCGGCACCGGGCGCTTCACGCTGCCGGTGGCGAGGATCACGGCCTTGTTGGCCGTCAAGATCCGGTCGCCCACGCGGACGTCGCCGTCGGGGGTCAGGGCTCCCTCGCCGCTGATGACCTCGATGTCGTTCTTCTTGAACAACCCCGCCACACCACCGGTCAGCGTGCTGATGACCTTCTTGCGGCGCTCGCCGATCGCCCCGAAGTCGACCTCGGGCTCGGTGCCGTTCAACACGATCCCGAACTCACCGGCCTCACGGACCTCCGACAAGATGTCGGCACTCCGCAACACCGCCTTGGCCGGGATGCACGCGTAGTTCAGACACCGTCCGCCGACGACGTCGTCGCGCTCGATCACCGCCGTCGTCATCCCGAGCTGAGCAGCCCGGATCGCCGCGACGTACCCGCCGGGACCCGAGCCGATGACGATGCAATCGAACGTGTCGGCCATGGCCCGCAATGTATCGAACGTATGGTCGCGCCCTACGTGTGGTCGGACGGCGGTGCCACGGGCGCCTGGAGTCGCGCCAGCACTCGCACCAGCTTCCAGAACAACCAGCCGCTGGGGAGGATCACCGCCAGGCTCAGCAGCACGTCGGTCACCGACGACGCCCGCAGCAGCAGCAGGAAGAAGAAGATCACGAGGATCGCCAGCAGGATCTGGAACAGCAGGACCGCCATGTAGCGCTTGGTCCACATGCCCCACGCCGCCCCGAAGATCAACGCGCAGTAGACGACCAGCGTGCCGGCCCCGCTGGTGGACCCGCCGCCGGTGGCGGCCAGCACGAGGTTGACGACGCCGAGCAGGACCGCGACCACCGTGGCGACCACCAGCGGCCACGGGCGCTCGTCCGGTCCGAGCGGCGCCAGGCCGGAGCGGATCTCGACGTTGCGCTCCTCCGAGCTCTTGCGCGGGCGCCGGACGCCGTCGGGGCCCTCGTCCAGCGCGGTGCCCAGGCGGCGCGCGACCGCCTCGGGGTCCTCGGCCTCGGCGATCGCCCGGACGACGGCGGCGCGGTTGGCGCCGGCCGTCATGACGGTGGTGATGGTCGCCTCGTCGACGCCGCCGATGGCGAACCACGGGACGGTCGCGTTGCGCGCCGCGTAGGTGATCAGCTCGAGGCCGACCGCCGGGCGGCCCGGCTTGGTCGGGGTGACGTGGACGGGCCCGACGCCGATGTAGTCCGCCTCGCCGCCGGCGTCGACCTGGTCGGGGCTGTGCGTCGACTGGCCGACGAGCGCGTCGGGGCCGGCGAGCGCGCGCGCCTCGGCCAGCGGTAGGTCGTCCTGCCCGACGTGGACGCCGTCGGCGCCGGCCGCCACAACGAGGTCGGGACGGTCGTTGAGGATGAACAGCGCCCCGGCCGCGGCGCAGGCCTCGCGGGCCACCGCGGCGGCGGCCAGGATCTCGTCGTCGGTGGCGTCCTTGCACCGCAGCTGGAAGACGTCGACGCCGCCGCGCAGGGCGGCGGGCAGCACGTCGGCCAGCGGGCGTCCGCCGGGTGTGGCGTCGCAGACGAGGTACAGGCGCGCGCCGGCCAGCCGCGCGCGTCGCTCGGAGCGGGACATCGGCGCGCAGTGTGGCAGGGCACGGGGCGCGCACGCCGCGCCGCGGGCGATACCGTTGGCGGGCGTGACGACCGAGCTTCCGCACGTCGACGTCGCCGTCGTCGGCGGTGGCGTCATCGGCCTGGCGGCCGCCTGGCGCGCGCGACAGCGCGGGCTCGAGGTGGCCGTGCTCGACCGCGGCGACCTGGGCGCCGGAGCCTCCCGCGCCGCCGCCGGGATGCTCGCGCCGGTCGCAGAGGCCGACGCGCAGGAGCGCGCGCTGCTCGTCCACAACCTGGAGAGCGCCCGCCGCTGGCCGGCGTTCGCGCAGGAGCTGGCCGACGTCACCGGCCTGGACGTCGGCTACCGCGCGTGCGGCTCGCTGCTGCTGGCGCGCGATCGCGACGAGGCCGAGCACGTCGAGCGCGAGCGCGACCTGCGGGAGCGGATGGGCCTCAGCGTCGAGCGGCTGCTCGGCTCCGAGGCCCGCCGCCGCGAGCCGGCGCTGGCGCCGACGCTGCGCCTCGCGCTGGCGCTGCCCGACGACCACGCCGTGGAACCGGCCCGCGTCGTGACCGCGCTCATCGAGGCCTGCACGCGCGCCGGCGTGCACCTGCGTCCGGGGACCCGCGTCGACGACCTCTCCGCCGTGGCCGCCGGGCGCGTCGTGATCGCCGCGGGCGCCTGGTCGGGTCCGCTCGGCGACGGCGTCCCGGTGCGCCCGGTCAAGGGCCAGGCGCTGCGTCTGCGCGACCCGTCCGGGCCCGGGCTGTGCGAGCACGTCCTGCGCTTCGAAGGCGGCTACCTCGTGCCGCGCGGCGACGGCCGGTACTACCTCGGCGCCACGATGGAGGAGCGCGGGTACGACACCACGGTGACCGCCCTCGGCGTCTACGAGCTCCTGCGCGAGGCGAGCGAGGTGCTGCCGGGGGTGCTGGAGCTCGAGATCGACGAGGTGTTCGCCGGTCTGCGGCCGGGGACGCCCGACAACGCGCCGATCGTCGGCACCGACCCGCGCGACGAGCGCGTCGTGTGGGCCACCGGCCATTTCCGCAACGGCATCCTGCTGTGCCCGGTGACCGCGGACCTCGTCGCCGACGAGCTGACCGGCGACCGCCCCGACCACCCCTTCCGGCCCGAGCGCTTCGCGGAGCCCGCGGCCACCTCCGGAGCAGCCTGACCATGATCATCATCAACGGCGAGCCGTCCGGCGTCGCGCCCGGCGCGACCCTCAGCGAGCTGCTCGCCCAGCTCGGCGCGCCCGACCGCGGCGTCGCGGTGGCCGTCGACGCCGAGGTCGTGCCGCGCGGGTCCTGGAGCACCTTCGCCGTCGCCGACGGCGCCCGAGTGGAAGTCCTGACCGCCGTCCAGGGAGGATGAGCACGATGCGCATCGCCGGCCAGCAGTTCGAGTCCCGCCTGATCCTCGGCACGGGCGGCTTCCCGCGGCTGGAGACGCTCGCCGAGGCGATCCGCGTGTCGGGAACGGAGATGGTGACCGTCGCGATGCGGCGGATCGAGGCGGCGGGGCCGGCCTCCCGCGGCTCGCTCGTCGACGTGCTCTCGGCGTCCGGCGTGCGGGTCCTGCCGAACACGGCCGGGTGCTACACGGCGCGGGACGCGGTGCTGACCGCCAAGCTCGCGCGGGACGCCTTCGAGACCGACTGGGTCAAGCTGGAGGTCATCGGCGACGAGCGCACGCTGCTGCCCGACGCGGTCGAGCTGGTGCTGGCCGCCGAGCAGCTCGTCGACGAGGGGTTCGTCGTGCTGCCCTACACGACCGACGACCCCGTGCTCGCCCGCCGTCTGGAGGACGTCGGCTGTGCGGCGATCATGCCCCTGGGATCGCCGATCGGGTCGGGGATGGGGATCAACAACCCCTACAACCTGCGCCTCATCCGCGAGCAGACCGCGCTGCCGGTGATCCTGGATGCGGGCGTCGGGACGGCGTCGGACGCGGTCCTCGCGCTGGAGCTCGGCTGCGACGCGGTGCTGTGCGCGAGCGCGATCTCCCGTGCCGAGGATCCCGTGGCGATGGCCAAGGCGGTGCGCCTGGCGGTGGAGGCGGGCCTGCTGGCGCGCGGCGCCGGCCGCATCCCGCAGCGCACGCACGCCCTGGCGAGCACGGCCGAGGCCGGGACCGCCGAGTTCGTGCATCCGTCGGATCCCGCGCGGCCGATTCCGTGATCGACGAGGTCCTCGACGCGTTCCAGTCGGCGATCGTCGGCCGGGACCGCTCGGCCTTCGTCACCTGCTGCGCGCTCGACGTCCATTACGAGGATCCGCTGACCGGTCCGGCGCTGCGCGGCTGTGACGCCGTCGCCGATCACGCGGCGCGCCTGTGGGTGGCGGCGCCCGACGCGCGCATCGAGCGCGCCGGGGCGCGGCTCAGCGACGGCCGCTATGTCGCGGCCCCGGTCCGGGTGACCGGGACGCACACCGGCGAGCTGCCGGGGATGCCGCCGACGCGGCGAGCGTTCGGCGTGCACGCGGTCCTGTACTGCGAGCTGGACCCGCC
>JAWVGD010000547.1:0-2584 GCA_033855515.1 Baekduia sp. | reverse complement strand
ACCACCGGCGACGTCGCGGCGCTGATCGACGCGTACCGGCGCCGCGGGCGCCTTCCGCGCCTGGAGTTCCTGCCGGGCGCGGCGCCGTACGCCGAGTCGGCGTTGCTGGCCGGCGGCTTCGCCGTCGAAGGCCGGCTGCCCGCCATGACCTGCGCGCCCGGCCAGGCCACCGACGTCGCGCCGCCGGCGGGCTTCGTGCTCGGGGTGCCGGCCGGTGATGACGACCTGCGCGCGATGAGCACCGTGCAGCACGCGGCGTTCGGCGACGGGCCGCCCGACGCGGCCGCCATCGCCCGCAGCCGCGCCGCGATCGGCGCCGGTGCGCTGGCGGTCTTCGCCCGCGCCCAGGCGACCGGCGAGATCGTCGGCGGCGGCGCGACGACCGTCCCGGGCGGCGGCGTCGCGGAGGTCGTGGGCATCGGCGTCGCCGAGCCGTACCGCCGCCGCGGCCTGGCGGCGGCGATCACCGCCCGCCTCACCCACGACGCATTCGCGGCCGGGGTCACGACGGCCTACCTGACGCCGGGCGACGACGGCGCCCACCGCGTCTACGGCCGCGCGGGCTACGTCGACACGACGGTGATGCTGCACATCTCGTTGCCCGAGCGCTGAGGGACCGCATCCCGCGCGTCATCCGCCCGCCCTCGGTGTCCGCAGCACCCGGCCGCCGGGGGCGCGGCGGACGAGGCCGAGGAGCTCGAGCTCCATCAGGCCCGCACGAACGCCGGCGGCACCGGCGGCATCGGCGGCCAGCGCCCCGATGGTGTCACGACCGTCGTCGACGGCCGCCAGGAGGGCGAGGAGCTCGGGCGCGAGGTCGGCCGGCGACGGGACGCTCTCGCTCGCCACCCGGCGCATCGCCGCGTCGGCGGCCTCGAGGCCGAGCGCGAGGTCCAGCGCATCGCGGGCGTCGCGGATGAGCGTCGCGCCGTCGCGCAGCAGCGCGTTGGTGCCCCGCGAGCGCCAGCTCCACACCGGGCCGGGCACGGCGCCGACATCGCGGCCGAGCTCCAGCGCGAGGTCCGCGGTGATGAGCGATCCAGAGCGCTCGGCGGCCTCGACCACGATCGTCACCGGCGCGAGGGCGGCGATGAGGCGGTTGCGCGCCGGGAAGTTCCAGCGAAACGCCCGGAAGCCGGGCGGCATCTCGGAGATCACCGCGCCACCGGAGGCCACGATCCGCTCATAGAGGCGCGCCTTGTTGCGCGGGTAGGGGACGTCGGCGCCGCCGGCCAGCACCGCGACGGTCGCGCCGGCGGCGTCGAGGGCACCCGCGTGCGCGGCGCTGTCGACGCCGAGCGCCATGCCGCTGACGACCGTGACGCCGGCCGCCGCCAGCCCGCGTGCGAGCGTCCGGGCGACCTCCAGGCCCTCGGGCGACGCCTTGCGCGTCCCGACGATCGACACGACGGGCGGTGGTGCCTCCCCCGCCCCGCCCAGCAGCGCGGCCAGGCGCCCGCGGCCGGCCGGGCCACCACGGACGAAGAGCGCGGCGGGCACCGAGCGGTCGTCGTGCAGCGCGGCCGGGAAGTCGGGAAGGTGGCGGCAGGTGACCTCCAGCTGCCCGTCCCCCGCCGCGACGAGCAGGTCGAAGGCGCTCGTGGCTTCCCAGCGCTCGCGCAGCGCGCCGGCGTCGGCGCCGCCGACGGCGTCGATCAGCTCGCCGTCGTCCAGGGCGAGCACGTCGCGCACCGGGCGCCGCCGGCGGTGGGCGACCTCGATGCGTCCGGCCACCAGCGCCAGCAGCGCGGCGCGGCGCAGGCAGGAGGCGCAGGCCACGTCGGGGAGGCTCTGGCTCATGCCACCACCTCGGCGTCGGGCGCGACGACGTCGTGGCGCAGGCCCAGCGCTTCGAGGAGGTGCCCGGAGCCGACGCCGTCGCTGCCGTCGAGGTCGGCGATCGTGCGCGCCACGCGCAGCACGCGGTCGTGCCCGCGCGGGCTGAGGGTCCCGCGGTCGTAGGCGCGCCGCAGGACCGCTGCGCCGGCCTTGTCGAGCGCCACGTGCCTGCGCACCAGCGCGGCGTCGAGATGGGCATTGCAGGTCGCGCCGGTGCCCTCCAGGCGCAGGGCCTGGCGCTCGCGCGCGGCGACGACGCGCTCGCGCTCGTCGGCCGAGCAGCAGACGGGTCCCGCGGCGAAGTCCGCGGGCGAGGGGCGCTGGACGTCGACGAGCAGGTCCATGCGGTCCAGCAGCGGGCCGCTGAGGCGGCGCCGGTAGCGCGCGACGTCGCCTTCGCCGCAGCGGCAGCGGGGCGTTCCGGCAAACCCGCACGGGCACGGGTTGGTCGAGGCCACCAACATGAAGCGCGACGGGTACACGGCGGTGCGCTGGCCGCGGACGATCGCCACGCGGCCGTCCTCCAGCGGCTGGCGCAGCGCCTCGAGCGCCGTGCGGCTGAACTCCGCGAGCTCGTCGAGGAAGAGGACGCCGTGGTGGGCCAGTGTCGCCTCCCCGGGCTGCGGCGTTCCGCCACCGCCGACCAGGCCCGAGGCCGAGATCGTGTGATGCGGTGCCCGGAAGGGGCGCTCGGTGGCCAGCCCCGCGCCCGTCCGCAACCCGGCGACGCTCTGGATGCGCGTGA
>JAWVGD010000546.1:0-5757 GCA_033855515.1 Baekduia sp. | reverse complement strand
CGCAACACGGGCGGCGCGGGTCGCTTCGCGCGCGGGGAGGCGCCGGATCCGAGCGCCGCCGACGTGCCGCTGCTGGACGAGTAGCTCAGCCGCCGGCAGCCGAGGCAGCGGGCCGGGCCGCGATGGTTAGGCCGTGCTCAGCCGCCCGCAGCCTGGTTCATCCGCCGCTCGATGGCCAGCTCCTCGTCGTAGTCGGCCGCGTCCGCGTGGCGGTACTCGGTGCCCTGCCCGGCGAGCAGCTCCGCCAGCGCCTCGACATAGGCCGCGTCGAGCTGCGATCCGGCGACCCGCCGCAGCTCCGTGAGGGCTTCGAACGAGCTCAGCCGCGTCCGGTACGTGTCGGGGGCCGTCAGCGTGTCGTAGACCTCGGCGACCGCGATGATCTTCGCGATGTCCGGGATCTCGGCGGCCTCCAGCCGGTGTGGGTAGCCCTTGCCGTCGGGTCGCTCGTGATGGGCGACGATGATCTCCGACAGCGGGCCGTAGACGCCGATGTCGCGGAGCATGTCGGCGCCGAGCTCGGGATGGCGGCGGATCGCGAGCCAGTCCTCCTCGGTCAGGACGACGCCGCGCTCCATCACGCGGTCGCTCAGCGCGAACCGCCCGATGTCGTGCAGCAGGCCCGCGGTGTGGGCCAGCTCCTGGTCGCGCTCCGACATCCCGATGTGCGCGGCGATGTCGCGCGCGAACTTCGCGACCGCCGCGCAGTGGCGCGCCGCGCGCTGGTCGCGTGCATCGAGCGTCCGGATCAGCCCGCTGAGGACGCCCCAGGAGAGGTTGGCGTACTCCTTGGTCCGCTCGCGGGCGGCGATGACCAGGCGCGTCATGTAGGTGAACGCCAGGACCGCCACGAGCATCAGCCCGAGGACCGCGTAGCCGGTCTGGACGTAGATCGCTCCGATGGCCGTGGCCATCGCGATGTTCAGGGCCACCGCCGGCAGGAAGTCCACGAGCGGGCTGTGGTGCGAGCGGCCGTCGACCAGGTCGACCTCGAGGCCGACGAGCAGGATGTTCGCCGTGATGATCACGAGGCTCGCCACGGCGATCACCGCGACGAACGCGACGCTGTCATGGCCGACGCGGAGCTGCTGGGCGATCGCGGCGACGACCACGGTGGGCAGCACCGCGCAGGCGACGTTGACCAGCAGCATGATCCGCCGGTAGCGCTCGACGCCCCAGCCGACGAGCTCGGCGGCGAGCGGCACGGCGAACGCCGCCCACGGTCCGACGAAGACCGCGGAGAGCGCGCCGCACAGGAACGCGCCCGAGATGAACAGGTTGGCCTGGAAGTCGGCCGTCGCGAGCCGCGACACCACCGCGCACGCGAGCAGCACGATCCACAGCTCGCCGCCCCATGCTCCAGGCGCGGCCACCACGAGCAGCGCGCTCACGACGAGGGCTACGCAAGCGAGCCCTACGGCGACGCGTGGTCTCGGGATGTGGGACCCGCTCACGGGCGGGGACGCTACAGCGCGCCCCGCAAGCGGTCTACGGCTGGGCCCTAGCGGCCGCCCATGTAGCCCGCGAGCGAAGCGATGACCGTGAGAGCGCCGACGTACGGCAGCGCGCGCAGCTTGAGGGTGTTCATTTGGGCCTCCCGAGGCAGGGTGGACGGATTACGGGGCGCGAGCGTAAGCTCATGCCGTGGCTCTGCACGGGAAGTTGCGCAAAATCGATGCACTTTGGCCCTCAGGCGGGACTAAAGCTGTACGCCGTGATCCCGTGGAGGAGCCGTGCGCACGCTGAAGACCTCAGAAGCGGCTGCCGTCCTGAACGTCAGCCCTAACACGCTCCGTGCGTGGGAGCGTCGTTTCGGCTATCCGAAGCCGCAGCGCTCGCCCGGCAAGCACCGCCTCTACACGCACGGGGAGATCGCCGCGTTGCGCGACGCGCTGCAGGAGGGCCTGTCGATCTCGTCGGCCATCTCCCGCGCGCGGGAGTCCGTCGCGGCCGACACGCACGTGCTCGTCGGGGCGCTGGCCGCCTTCGAGCTCGAGCGGGCCGACGCGGCCATGGAGGGCGCGCTGGCGCTGCGCTCGGTCGAGCGCTCCGTCGAGGAGGTGCTCCTCCCGTCCTTGGACGAGATCGCCGACCGGCACGGCACCGACTCGGCGCCCTGGGCCCTGACCGCGCGCTGGGCCAACGAGTGGCTGCTGCGCGCCCAGCGCCTGTCGCCCCCGCCGGACCGCCGCCCGGCCGTCCTGATCGGCGATGCCACCCGCGACGCGACCGACCCCGACGGCCTGGCACTCCGTGCCCTCGAGCTGTGCGTCACCCGCACCGGCCTGCGGACGATCACCCTGCCGGTCACGGGCCTGGCCGGCCTGGCCGACGTGCTGGCCTCCTACGAGCCGCGGCTGGTCGTCATCGCCGGTGGCGACGAGGTCGACGACGACGTCGCCCGTTGGGCCTACCGCGTCCGGGCGAACGCCGGCGCCCTCCCGGTCCTGCTGTTCCGTCGTGGCGCCCGCGGCGAGCGAACGCGCACGACCGGCGCGCGGCACCTCGCCGGCGCCCCCACCCTTGCGGCCGCCCAGCTCGCGGAGGTCGTCGACGGCGGCGCGCGCGACGTCGGCGCCGACCAGACCCTGGACTTCGACGACCTCGCGGTCCCGTCGCCCAGCCGGCGCCGGATGACGGCATGAGGCGCACGGAGGAATCTGCTTGAGCGCTGCGCGTCATCTGCTCCGCCTGGTTCCCGATCCTCCGACCGAGCCGACGCCGGTCGTCCAGTTCTGCGGCCACTGCGGGCAGGCGCCGCCGACGCCGATGGCGGCCCGCTCCCGGGTGTGCGCGCTGTGCGGGCTGGGCGTCGTCATCGCCGCAGGCGCCGATCTGGCGCCGCGCGCGGGCGAGTCGTTCCTCATCGTGGACCGCCAGCTCAAGCTGTGCGGGCTCTCGCGCGGCGCCGAGCGCCTGCTGAGCGTCGACGAGCCCTCTGCGGTCCACCGTCACATCAGCGACTTCCTGGAGCCGGCCGACGCCGAGGCCGGCGAGGGCGACGAGTTCCTGCAGGGCATCATCAAGATGGCCGGTGACGGGCTCGCCGTTCCGCAGTCGATCGTCGTGCGCCCCACCGGCGAGTACGGCGTCCGCTACGCCGCACGTGTGGGCTCCTGCGGGCCGCCCGCGGGCGCGCTCATCGTCCTCGCGACGGTCTGAACCGGCGGTCATGCGTCGCGATCGCCGCGACGCCTCCTTCCGCTGCAAGACCCTGCCCGTGGTGCACCGGACCTTGCGCAAGTTGCCCCAACCTCCCCATTGGGCGAAGACTGTCGGGACATGGGTGGCTCGATCCGCACAAACGCCGCTGCAGCGATGCTCGGCGTCAGCCCGAACACGCTGCGCTCCTGGGAGCGTCGCTTCGGCTACCCCGAGCCCAAGCGCACCGCCGGCGGTCACCGCCAGTTCGACCTCGCGGAGATCGAGGCCCTGCGCGCCGCCTTCGAGGAGACGCAGAACATCTCCTCGGCCGTGTCGGTCGCCCGTCAGCGTGGGAGCGGTCCCGCCTCTCCGGCGCGGCTGCAGTCCGCGTTCGGCCGCTACGACGAGGACGGCGCCAACCGCCTCATGGAGGAGAGCCTCACCGTGCGCTCGGTCGAGCGCACGATCGAGGAGGTGCTGCTCCCGTCCGTCGAGGCCCTCGACGCCGGTCCGGCCGCACCGTCGACCCCCGAGTACGGCTTCGCCTGGCGCTACGCCACCGGCTGGCTGGCCGCCACGCAGCGCGTCGCGCCGCCCGCCTCGCGCCCCGAGGGCGTCCTGGTCTTCGACGCGAGCACGCCGCCGCAGGCCGAGGCGCTGCAGGCCCAGGCGCTCGAGCTCGTCCTGCGCCGCGGCGGCCTGCGCACGCTGACGCTCACCGCCGACTGCGACCCCAACCGCATCGCGCACGCGATCAGCGCGCTCGATCCCCGCGCGGTGGTCCTCACCGGCCACGGCGCGACGCTCGACGCGCTGGGCCGCCTGGTCTTCACCGCTCGCCGCGTGGCGGGCGAGGACGTCGCGATCCTCGACTACCGCGGCGCGATCCCGCACGCGGGCAGCAGCACGGTCGAGGCCTTGCCGGACGGCCCGCTGGCCGCCCGCGACGCGATCCTCGCGCGCATCGACGGCCGCACCGCTCGCGGGCGCTTCGCCCGTGGGCCGTCGCAGGCGATCGGCCTGTAGGCGCCCCGCCGAGGCCGTCTCCGGACGGGCGCGGGGACGGACGGTTCGGAGCCGTCCGACCGCCCCGCGATGATCCTCGCGCGATGACCCTCACCGAGCTCGGCGATCCCCTGGCCCATGCGGCTCTCGAGTCCCTGCTGCAGGCGGAGGCGAGCGTTCGCCGCCGCCTGTCGGCCGACCTCGAACGGGAAGGCCTGTCGTCCTCGGGATTCTCGGTGCTGATGGTGCTGTCGACCGGAGGAGGTGAGCTGGAGCTCCGCGCGCTGCGCGCCCGGCTGCGCACCTCGAAGGCCAACGCGACCGAGGTCGTCACGACGCTCGAGACGCGCGGGATGGTCCAGCGCTTCCGGCTGGCGCACGACCGCCGCGCCGCGTCGGTGCGCCTCACCACGCAGGGCCGCGAGCTGATCGACCGGCTGGTCCCGGAGCACACGCGGCGCGTCCAGGACGCCTTCGCGGTCCTCGACGAGGCCGAGAAGCGCACGCTGGCCGACATCTGCCTCAAGTTGTCCGCTTAGGCGGTTCGCGCGGGAGCGGGCGGACACCGCATATCCTGCGGCGTCTCCATGGCCCGCCGTCCCGTCGACTCCAACCAGTCCCTCCCGGCGCTCGAAGAGCAGATCCTCGAGCGCTGGCGCGAGCGCGACGTCTTCGCCGAGTCCCTGCGCCAGCGCGAGGGCGCCGACCGCTGGGTCTTCTGGGAGGGTCCGCCGACGGCCAACGGCAAGCCCGGCGTGCACCACGTCCTCGCGCGTGCGTTCAAGGACATCTACCCGCGCTTCAAGACGATGCGCGGCCACCTTGTCGAGCGCAAGGGCGGCTGGGACACCCATGGCCTGCCGGTCGAGATCAACGTCGAGAAGCAGCTCGGGCTCAACAACAAGCACGAGATCGAGGCCTACGGGATCGCGGAGTTCAACGCGCGCTGCCGCGAGTCGGTCTTCGAGTACCTCGAGGACTGGAACCGGCTGACCGAGCGGATAGGCTTCTGGGTCGACCTCGACAACGCCTACCGGACGCTGGACCCCAGCTACATCGAGTCGGTCTGGTGGGCGCTGCGGCAGATCGCCGACAAGGACCTGCTCTACGAGGGCCACAAGGTCGTCCCCTACTGCCCGCGCTGCGGCACCGCGCTGTCGTCGCACGAGCTCGCGCTCGGGTACAAGGACGTCGTCGACCCGTCGGTCTACGTGCGCTTCCCGGTCGCCGAGGACGGCGGCCCGGTCCAGGCCGGCGACGAGCTGCTGGTGTGGACGACGACGCCCTGGACGCTCGTGTCCAACGCCGCGGTCGCCGTCGACCCGGAGCTGACCTACGTGCGCGCCAAGACGGGCGCGCTGGAGGCCCCGGTCATCCTGGCCGAGGCGCTCGTCGAGCGGGTGTTCGGTCCCGGCCACCCCGAGGTCAAGATCCTGGCGCGGTTCCCCGGCGCTGCGCTGGACGGCGTGCGCTACGTGCCACCGTTCGACTACATCAAGGGCGAGGAGTACGGCGAGCGCGGCCACACGGTCCTGCTCGGCGACTTCGTCACCGCCGACGACGGCACCGGCCTGGTGCACACCGCGATCGCCTTCGGCGAGGACGACT
>JAWVGD010000545.1:0-4491 GCA_033855515.1 Baekduia sp. | reverse complement strand
GGTCGGCGCGGCGACCGGGCGCGAGAGGATCCGCGCCAGCAGCGCGGCGAACGCGGTCCCGAAGACCGCCAGCAGCGCGAGGACGATCCGCAGCCGGGAGAGCGCCCGGTCGACGGACGCCAGCGATCGCGCGAGCTGCACGGCTCCGCGGCCGGGGAGGGCGACGGTGAGCATCCGGACGTGGACGCCGTCGGCCTGCGCATCCTGGAGGAGGCGCGCGCTGTGGGTCGCGCGGGCGAGTTGTCGCGCTTGGCCGGTGACCGGAAGCCGGGGCTCGGCCGCCAGACCCGGCCGGGCGTGCGCGGTTCCGTCGGGCTCCAGGAACTGGACGTAGCCCTGGGGCGACCCCGTGCGTCGCGACGGCTGCGGGATCCGGCGCGGAAGCAGCGTGCGCGGGAAGCCGGCCGGGATCGACGAGACCTGATGGCCTTGCTCGCGCAGCGAGTCGTCCACCTGGCCGCGCAGCTCTCCGCGCATGACGAAGTAGCACGTGGCCGACGCCAGGATGAGCGTCGTTCCCACCACCAGCGCGGACATGAGCGTCACGCGCCGGCGCAGCGTCACGTCGGCTCCTCGCGCAGGATGTAGCCGACGCCGCGCACGGTGTGCAGCAGCCGCGGCTCGCCCTCGGCCTCGGTCTTGCGGCGCAAGTACCCCATGTAGACGCCGAGGACGTTCGACGTCGCACCGAAGTCATAGCCCCAGACCTGCTCGAAGACCACGGAGCGCTCCAGGACCTGGCGCGGATGGCGCAGGAAGAGCTCGATGAGCGCGTACTCGGTGCGAGAGAGCTCGAGCCGCCGCTCCCCGCGCCAGACGTCGCGCGTGGGAGGCTCGAGCCGCAGATCGCTGAAGCGCAGCTCATCGGTGGGGCCTTCCACGCGGCGCAGCAGCGCCCGCAGCCGCGCCTGTAGCTCACGCAGCGCGAACGGCTTGACGAGGTAGTCGTCTGCTCCCGCGTCGAGGCCCGCCACGCGATCGTCGACCGAATCCCGTGCGGTGAGCATCAGCACAGGGGTGCGGTCGCCGGCGGCGCGCAGGCGCCGGCACGCCTCCAGCCCGTCGAGGACCGGCATGCTGACGTCGAGCAGGACCGCGTCGTAGCGCCCCGTCGCGACGCGCTCCAGCGCCTCGCGCCCGTCCACGGCGAGATCGACGTCGTAGCGCTCCATGTCCAACGCCCGCTGGAGCGACGTCCGCACCGCCGCCTCGTCATCGACCACCAGAACACGCATGGCGTGCAGACTGGCGGGTCAACCTTGGAGGTTGCTGAGAGGCCCGGTGGGTGCTCCTCAGGCTCCGGGCGTCCGCGGCGCATAGCGGTGGTGCAGCATGAGCGCGTTGCCGTCGGGGTCGGCGAAGAAGCCCATGTGGCAGACGCCCGTGTCGAAGATGTCGCCGCCGAAGCTGACGCCACGCTCCTCCAGCGTCGCCCGCGCGGCGGCGACATCGTCGACCTGCAGCGCGAGGGGGTTTACGTTGGCCTGAAACGACCCGACCCCCATGCGCTCGGGGTCGATGACGCTGAGCGTCACCGTCCCGGTCTCGAACTCGGCGAAGTTCCGCTCCGGGTGGTAGGCCGAGCGCCGCAGGCCCAGCGTCTCGCCGTAGAACGCGACGGCCCGCTCGAGGTCTTGGGTGGGGACCGACACGAAGTCGACGCCGGTGACGATGGCTTCGGTGGAGGTAGAGCTCATGGCGCGATGCTAGACCGGTCGGCCGAGGGCCGTCGTTGCCGTTTCGTGACACCGCGGGGCGCGTTGACGGGCGCATTGCCGGTGAACGCGCCCCGCGGCATGCCCGACCGGCCAGCCTGAAACCGTCGCCGCGACCAGCTTTCTGTCCCGCCCGGAGCAGCGACCGTATGACGCCCGCACAAGGAGACCCACAGCTCACGGGCGGCGGGGGTCAGCCGCTCGCGACGCAGCGAGGACATCGGACGAGACTCGGAAGCGGTGCTCCCGACCCAGCTGCGTTCAGCGGCCGCTGACCGTCCTCCCCAACCAAGGACACCTCCGAGAATGCCCCGCCTGACCATCATCATCGGCTCCACCCGTCCCGGCCGTGCCGGCCTGCCCATCGGGACGTGGTTCGCCGGCCGCGCCCGCTCGCACGGCGGCTTCGACGTCAACGTGGTGGACCTCGCCGAGCTCGACCTGCCGCTGCTCGACGAGCCCAGCCATCCCCGCCTGCGCCAGTACATCCACCGGCACACGAAGAACTGGAGCGCGATCGTCGACGCCAGCGACGCCTTCGTGATCGTCACGCCGGAGTACAACTACGGCTACCCGGCGCCGCTCAAGAACGCCATCGACTACTTGCATATGGAGTGGCGCGACAAGCCGGTCGGTTTCGTCTCCTACGGCGGCGTGTCGGCCGGCACGCGCGCCGTCCAGCAGCTCAAGCAGGTCGTGACGACGTTGAAGATGCTCGCGGTCGTCGAGGCAGTGAGCATCCCGTTCCACCCGCAGTTCATCGGCGAGGACGGGCGCGTGCAGGCCAATGACATCATGAAGCAGGCGGCCGACGCGATGCTCGACGAGCTCGTGCGCATGGACGGCGCCCTGCGCCCCCTGCGCGAGCCGAACGCCCAGGCGGCCTGACGGTCGGACGACGGTCCTCGCTGCTGGTCGGCGGGATGCGCAGGTCGCTCCAGGCCCGCGGCGACGAGGCGGCGTCCTAGACGTGCCGCAGCCGCTCGCCCAGCCCGGACGCGCGCGCGGCAGGACGGGCGACTGCCGCGCGGACCGCTTCCTCCGTGCCGACGACGATGAGCTGCCTACGGGCGCGCGTCACGGCGGTGTAGAGCAGCTCGCGGGTGAGGATGCGCGAGGACGGCGGCGGGAGGATGACGGCCGCGGTCGCGAACTGCGAGCCCTGGCTCTTGTGCACGGTCATCGCGTACACGGTCTCGACGGCGCCGAGCCGGTTGGGGCGCACGGTCGCGACGCCGCCGCGCTGCTCGAAGGCCGCCAGCACGCGGCCTTCCCCCGCCGCCACGACGACGCCCGTGTCGCCGTTGAACAGGTTCAGGTCGTAGTCGTTGGCGGTGATCAGCAGCGGCCGGCCGGGGTAGTCGCGGACGCGGCCGGCGGCGGCGGCGATCTCGGCGGCCAGCCAGCGCTCGACGGTCGGCATCCAGGTCGAGACGCCGTGCGGTCCGCGGCGGTGGGCGCACAGCATCCGGAACTCGCCGAGCGCCGCGAGCGCCGCGGCCGCGTCGCCGTCGCGCGCCGCGCCGATGACGGCTCGGCCGGCCGCGGTTGCAGCGTCGCGCACGGGCGCCAGCGCTGCGTCGGCGCGGATCGCGTCGCCGTTCTCGGCGATCCAGGTGACGTCCCCGGGAGACGCTCGTAGCGCGGCGACCGTGCCCTCGGCGTCGCCGCGGCGCACCGCGTCGGCGACCGCCGCGATCCCGCCACCGAAGCGGTGCACGCGATCCAGGACGATCACGCTGCCGGCGACCCCGGCGGCGCCGCCGCGATCGCCGCCGGTCATCCCCGCGCCGGCGATGTCACCCAGCACCGCGCCCGCCTCGATCGACGAGAGCTGGTCGGGATCGCCGACGAGGATCAGCCGCGCGGCGTCACCCAGCGCCTCGAGGAGCCGCGCCATGAGCGTCAGCGACACCATCGAGGTCTCGTCGACGATCACGACGTCGTGCGGCAGGCGGTTGAGGTGGTTGTGGCGGAAGCGCCCGCGGATCGCGGGCTGCGAGCCCAGCAGCCGGTGCAGCGTGTGCGGGCTGGCGGCCAGCAGGGCGGCGCGTATGTCCGGAGCGACGTCGAGCCCGGCCGCCTCGACGTGGACGGCCTCGCCCAGCCGCGCCGCCGCCTTGCCGGTCGGCGCGGCGAGCGCGATCAGCGGCAGCGGGACGCCGGGCCCCTGCGCGCGTGCCTGCTCGTCCAGCAAGGCGACGACACGCGCGACGGCCGTCGTCTTGCCGGTCCCGGGGCCACCGGCGATGACCGTCAGCCGCCGGCTGACCGCAGCCTGCACGGCCGCGCGGGCCCGCGCGTCGCGCGGGTCGGGATACAGCCGCTGCGCGCCGGCGGCCAGCTCGACCTCGTCGACGTCGCCGGGTGTCGCGGCGGCCAGCGCGCGCAGGGCGCCGGCGACCTCGCGCTCCTCGCGCCAGTACCGGTCGAGGTAGAGCCGGGCGCCGTCGAGGCGCAGCGGATGCGGCGGGTCGGTCACCAGCCGGCAGGCGGCGACGCGCGCGACCCAGTCGCCGGGGTCGGGCCAGGCGAGCGCCGCCAGGTCGACCGGCTCCTCGGTGTCGACGGCGACCGTCGCGCGGATCGTGGCGAGGTCGACGAGCACGTGCCCCAGGCGTGGCGCACGCACCGCGAGAGCCAGCGCCAGCAGGACCGCGGGGTCGCTCACGTCGCCCAGCGCGGCCAGCCGCCGCGCCACCTGAACGTCGGCCGCCGACAGCACGCCCGCGTCGTTGAACGCGCGCAGCGGCTCGGGCGCGACGCGCGCGAGCCG
>JAWVGD010000544.1:0-5626 GCA_033855515.1 Baekduia sp. | reverse complement strand
GCCTACATCAACGCACGGTCACCGACCGATGCAACACCTTGGCATTGCCGGCGGCGTCGAGCGCCTTGATGGTCACGCGGTACTTCCCAGCCGGCAGGCGGCGCGCGGAGGTGAGCTTCCAGCCCGTCTTGCCATGGGCCACCAGCGCGTAGGTCGCCGCGCAGGACACGGCCTTCGACAGCTTCCCGCTGGTCAGGACGAACCGGCACTGGCCGGCGCTCGCAGCGCGGGAGACCGCGATCTGCACCGACGCGACGCCGCTGGCCTTGCAGGCACCGCCGAGGACGTCGGCGGCCTTGCCGGACACCGCCAGCTTGCCGCCGATGACCCGCAGCGACGCGAGCGTCGCCGTCGGCGCGACGGTGTCGACGCAGCCGGTCGCCGTCGCCCCGCCGATCCCGATCGCGTCGGGCAGCGCGGCGCTGGGCGCCGCGCGGGCGGCCGTGGGCGCCGAGGCGGCCACGGTCAGCGGAGCGGCCTGGGACCCGTCGCCGGCCGCCTCCTGGAAGCGCACGTCGGCCAGCTCGATCGAGCCGGAGCCCGGCGTGCCGATCGCGCCGAAGCGCAGCTCGAGGTGGCGCACCCTGGTCAGGTCGACGCCCTGGCCCGCGAAGTCGCCCAGCGGCACGCGGATCTGGTTGAGGACCACATGCGTCTTGGCCGTCGTCGACCCCAGCGTCTGCTCCAGCGCGTTGCCGTAGCGGCGGTCGCCGGCCTTCACGGTGCCAGTGACGCCGTCGGCGTCAGTCAGCGCGATCGTGAAGTCCTGCGACGCGAGCGCCGGGTTCCATGCCGCGTCGCCGCTGCGGTCGGGGTTGCGGTCGTCGAAGAAGTTGACGGCCGCCCCCAGCGCCAGCGCCTTCAGCCCGCTGATGTCACCCGACGCCGGCGGAACGTTCGTCCCGAGGACCGCCGTGGTGCCCGTCACCGCTCGGTTCCATGCCAGGGCCAGTTGCAGCCCGTAGGACTGGTTGATCGGCCCGTTCTCACGGGTGCCGTTCTGGCCGCCCAGCGCGGTCGCCGCCGGCAGCGGGCAGCTCTTGGCCGCCGTCGGCAGGGTGGCGAGACCGATCTGCGCCGGAGCGAAGTGGTCGGGCTCGGGGTTGCACCAGTCATAGCCGCCCGGCGTCGTCGCCGGCTTCGGCGACACGCCGCCGTTGTCCAGGAACGGGTTGACGAACCCGCTGCCGGTCAGCGCCGTGCCCAGCGCGCTGACGCCCAGCGGGTTATCGGTCTCGGGCCGGATCACGTCGCGCCGCTCGGCCGGTGCCGCGAAGTAGCTCGTCGACACGCGCTGGTCGCAGCCGATGCGCGTGCCCGACGGACTGGTCGGGCAGCCGCTGTCGGGCAGCTGCCGGTGGCTGGGCGTGGTGCTCAGCTCGCCGGTCATGTACGGCTGGAACGCGGTCTCGCCGCCGATGTAGCGCCGGAAGAACGCGGCCATGATCGACAGGCCCACGCGCTCCTGGTCGCCCATCAGCGCTGGGTCGCCCGAGCCGCGGTTGGCGAAGGTGTACGTGCCGAGGAAGCTCGTCTTGGTCGACGACGTCGGCGTGTTGAGCGTCGTGCCGCCGCTGAGGCGGATCGACGTCGCCTGGTTGACGGCGTTCAGGCCGCAGGCGGTGTCGGCCACCGACTGGTCGTCGTTGTCGGCTGACCACACGGAGTTGAAGAAGTTGTGGTTGGCCCCGGCCACGGCGACCTGGATCCGCGGGAACGGATCGGTCATGTCGATGTACTGGCTGCGCTCGAAGAACCGGGCGCCCTGCAGGTTGGACACATCGCCGTCGCAGAACGGCAGGACCGTCATGTAGGGCATGCCGTACGGCGCGCGGCGCTCGTAGTCGACCGGCGCGACCGAGAGCACCGCGCCGATGGCGTACCGGCGGCCGGGCGCGGGCCGCGTCCTGTTGTAGTCGATGAAGCTCGTGACCGCGTCGCCGCCGCGCGAGTGGCCCATCAAGCCGATCGGCGTGCCGAAGTCGATCTTGCCCTTCAGCGTGTCGCCCAGCGTCACGTCGGGGCCGTTGGTCAGCCCGTCGGCGTTGGCCTTGTACAACGCATCGAGCAGCGCCGCGATCAGGATCCGCCGTTGGTGCATGCCCTTGCCCATGTTGCCGTCCTGGTACATCATCAGCTGGTCCTGATCCAGCGAGGCGACGATGTAGCCGTGGCTGGCGAGGTTCTGGCCGAGGTAGGCGTAGCCGCGGTCGTTGCGCTTGAAGTACGACGGACCGGCCCCGTCGACCTGGCACTGCAGGCCCTGCGGTGGATCGGCCGGCTGGCCCGGCGCCACCGGATGGATCAGCGAGCCGTCGGGATTGACGGTGTCGCAGCTGCCGTGGTTGCCGTGCACGAGCACGATCAGCGGCGCCGGGGAGGTGAGGTCGGCGGGGAGGTACAGCGAGCCGCGCAGGCCGACCGTCACCGCGGAGGCAGGGCCGGTGGTCGCGCCGCCGCCGGCGTTGGGCTCCTGGAGGTCGGCGGTGCCGGCCAGGAAGGGGTCGAGCGTCGTGACGGGGTGGGGCCCGGCCGCGACGGGGTCGGGCAGGACGTCGGCTCCCGCCACGGCGGGAGCGAGGGCCAGGAGGCAGCAGAGCAGCGCGAACGCTGCCAGCGCCCTGGCCTTGGGGGCAACAAGCTTCACCAGGTCTCCATCTGGTCTATGTGGGCGGGGCGCCGCGCTCGCCGTCCGTGGCGGACGAGTGCCCCCGCGACCGGGGAGGCGACGACGCGCTCGACGTCGACCGACCCCCTGTCGCCACGGGGCGGCGGCCCGGGATGGGGCCGCCGGAGTGGCCGACGGGATCCTATGGTCCGGATCGCCGCTCCGAGTCCGACCGGATGTCGAAATCGAACCGGGGCAGTCTTGGACCGCTTGTCCAGCGCCCGGCAAATAGGATCGGGGCCGCAGCCGAACCGGTGATCAGACGCCTCCGTGGGCCGTCGCATCCGGATGCTCAACCACCTCGAGACCCTCGGGTTGGACCGGCGTTCTGTCGACTCCACAAAGGTTCCTGAACACCTCATGAAGTCCCCCACCGTGAGGCGAGCGATGCTGCTCGCCGTGGCCTTGGCGGCCACCACCTCCTTGAGCGCAGGCATCGCCTCCGCGTCGACCTGGACGGTCGACGATTACAAGGCGCAGTGCCCCGGCGCAGGATTCACCACGATCCAGGCGGCGGTCGACCAGGCCGCCCCGCACGACACCATCGTCGTCTGCGACGGCACCTACGCCGAGCAGTCGACTCCGCCGATGGGCAATGCCCAGAGCCCGTCGCAGGCCGGCTCCCGCAACGGCCTGACGATCACCAAGCCCTTGACGATCAAGGGCGCAGGCGCGAGCAAGGTCACCATCATGCCCGCGGCGTCGCTCGGCGCCACGCTGGCCGGCACCGCGCCCTACCTACGCGACGGCGGCGGCAACGTCGTGACGGTCTCCCGGCAGTCGCTGGGCTCCACCGACGCCGACGAGAACTTCGTCGACATCTCGGGTGTGACGATCAGCTCACCGAACGCCTACGTCGAGGCCGGCGTCGCGTTCTTCAACACGTCGGGCCGGATCGCCAACAGCACGGTCGGCCCGCTGCTGCGCGCGGCCGACAGCACCGCGCTGGCCGCTGCGCCTCACGGCTGGGGCATCATCATGACCAACTCGCTGCAGGGCGCCGAGGCCGGCGTGCGCCGCGAGCTGACGGTGGCCAACAGCCTGGTCACGGGCTACCAGTCGGGCGGCATCCTGTTCGACGACGGCCGCGGCGCCGACGGCGCGGCGGCGAACACCCAGCGCTCCGGCGTCAGCGAGTACGGCTACGTGACCGGCACGCGCGTCGTGGGCAGCGGGCCGAGCACGCTGATCCCGCAGACCGGCGTGCAGTACAGCGCCGGCGCGCGCGGCGCGGTGAGCGGCAGCGAGATCGCCAACAACCGCTACACGACGGACTTCCGCAAGTCGGTCGGCCTGCTGTTGACCGACGCGGCGGCCGGTCCGGACCCGCAGAACACAGCGCAACCGGCGTTCGCCGCAAGCGCGACGAGCTTCACCGGCAACGGCTGGGGCGCGTTCAACGCCAACGCGGCCAACGACGCGGTCCGCGCCGGCGCGCCGGCGGAGGTCACCGGCTGGTTCGGCTGCGCGGGCGGTCCGCTGGTGGGGAGCCAGAGCTCGTACGCCGATCCCGCCAACCCGTGTCAGGGCGTCTCGGGCGACGATGCGACCCCGGCGGCGAGCATCGACCTCGGCACCCCGCTGACCGTGGCGCCCGCCGCACTGGCGGTACCCGGGGCGACGGCCGACGCCAAGCCGACCGGCGCGCTGGTCACCGGCGACTTCACGATCGCGCCGGGCGGCACGATCAACCCCGTCGTGACGGCGGCCGACGACTTCGGCGTCAAGCGGGTGTCGGTCCTGCTGGACGGCACGGTGATCGCGACCAAGTCGGCGGCGCCCTACGAGCTGTCGCCGGCGTGGACGCCGACCGCCGAGGACGCGGGCAAGACCTACACCTTGACCGCGCTGATCACCGACTCCGCAGGCCAGGTCACCACGACCGCGGCGACGAAGGTGACGGTGGCCGGCACGCCGTTCCGGGCGCTGCTGGCCGACGCCGGCAGCTGGGCGGCCGGCGCCGTGCCCGTCGGGTCGACCGCGAGCCAGGCGCTGACGTTCACCAACGCGGACGACCAGCCGCTGCGGATCGGCGCCGTGACGATCTCCGGCGCCGGGTTCGCGGTGACCGGCGGCACGTGCGTCGCCGGCAAGGTCCTCGCCGCGGGCGCGGGCTGCTCGGTGGCCGCGACGTTCGCGCCGGGAACGGCGGGCGGCGCGTCCGGGACGCTGACGGTCACACCGGCCGCCGGCGACGCGGCGGTGGTCGCCCTGAGCGGGACGGGCGTCGCGACGGCGGTGGAGGCGACGACGCCCCCGGCGGCGACCACGCCGCCGGCCGCGCCCCAGCCCCCGGTCACACCGCCCAAGCCCGCGGCCCCGACGACGCTGACGCGCACGATCGGCGGCCTGACCGCCGAGCTCGTCCGCGCCCCGGCGATGTCGAAGGCCGGCAGCGTCAAGCTCGGCGCCTTCCGGTGCGCGTCGCGCTGCACGGTGAAGATCACCGGCGGCCTCACGGTCGCCGGCAAGCGCACCGCGATCACGCTGACGCGCACGCTCGCCGCGCGCAGGACGGTGACCTTGGCGATCAAGCTGCCGTCCAAGGTCCGCAAGGCCCTCGCCAATGCCGGCAAGGGCACGCTGTCGCTGACGATCAAGGTGGGGACCAAGGCCACCACCTTGACGCTGAAGGTCAGCGGCTGAGGTGAGGCGCCCTCCGCTCGGGGCCTACGGGCGCCGGGCGGAGGCGTGGCCGAGCTTCGCCGGGTCGGCGATGACGCGCTCGCCGGCGGAGCGCCAAACACCGCGGACCATCCGAGCGATGACCCTAATGCCCCTCGGAGCGGTCGCGGCCGGTCCTCATGAGCGGATGCCGTTGCGCACCCCACCGCAGCGCCGCTGCGACGCCGACCGGATCCGCCACCGGTTTGAGCTCGTGAGGAAGCGGGCCGCCGTGCACGGCGGCAGCGCTTCGGAGGTGCCGCGCCGAGACAACCTCGACGCCCAGCTCCTCGG
>JAWVGD010000543.1:0-2924 GCA_033855515.1 Baekduia sp. | reverse complement strand
CGAGCATCTTCGGCCCCAGCGCGGCGGCGATGCGCTCCTCGCGCGGGACCGGCGTCGGGGCGGCGTCCAGGCCGTCGAAGAACTCGCGCATCGTCTTCAGCGGCTTGGTGTAGTCGCTGGTCGCCTCCGGATGGCCGATGCCGATGCCGAGCAGGAACCGGCCGGGGAACGCCGCGCGGACCTCGGCGTCGGCGGCGGCCACGTCGGCCGGATGGTGCCGCCAGACGTTGAGGATGCCCGTCGCGATCGTCAGCGTGTTCGACGCCTCCAGAAACGTCCGCGCGTCGGCGACCGAGGGGCTGGAGCCCAGCCACAGCGTCCCGTACCCGAGCGACTCGATCTCGCTCGTCGCCGCCGTGCCGAACTGGTGCGGCATCCAGATCCCGATCTGTCCCAAGTCCATGACCACAGCGTGACAGGCGCCGTGGCGCGCGCGGGTGCTGCTTGACCGCGAGCGGTCGCTTGGTGCAGGGTCCCGGGGGATGAGCGCGCCCGTGGAGTCCTTCACCGTCGCCGAGCAGGACGTCGACGCGTTCCAGCGCGACGGCGTCGTGGTCCTGCGCGGGGTGCTCTCAGACGACGAGGTCGGGACCCTGGCCCGCGGGGTGGAGCGCAACCCGGTGGTGTGGACGGCGCCGGCGGGTCGCCGCCCCTGAGGGCTTGCCGGTGCCGGTGCCCGAACTGCTCGAGCGGGAGCGGGTGGTCGAGCTGCTCGAGCGCGTCGCCACGGCCGCTGCGCGCGAGGGCCGGGGCGCCACGGTGCTCGTCCACGGCGCCCCCGGGAGCGGCCGCACGGCCGTGCTCGGCGTGGCCGCGTCGCTCGCCGCAGCCGCGGGGATGCGGGTGCGGCGCTGGACGTGCGCGGAGGACGAGACGGCCGCGCCGCTGGCCGTGGCGACCGCGCTGCTGGGCGACGCGGCGACCTTGCCCTGGGAGCGCGTTGCGGTCGACGCGGTCGCCGGCGGGCCGTGCGCGCTCGTGGTCGACGATCTGGAGCGCGCCGATCCGGGGTCGCTGCGGCTGCTCGGCGCGCTGACGCGGCGCGCCGCAGATGTCCCGCTGGTGGTGATCGCCGCGACCGCCGACGGCCCCGCCGGCCACGCCGTGCGCCGAGCCCTCGCGGGCGCCGAGGACGCGCGGCTGGACCCGCTCAGCTCGTCGGCATCCGCCCGGGTCGTCGCGCGCATGGCGCCCGGGGCGGGCCCCGCAGCGGCTGCCGCCTGCCACGCCGCGGGCGGCGGGCTCCCGTTCTACGTCGCCGCACTGGCCGAGCACGCCGCCGCCGGCTCCCAGGGGCAGGCGCGGACCGGAGCGGGCGAGGACCCGGTGGGCCGGGCCGGGGCGGTCGGCGACGCCATCCGGCGCCGCGTCGCCGACCGGCTCGGCGCCCTCGACGATGCGCCGCGCGCGCTGGCGCTCGCGTTGGCGGTGCTCGGCGACGACGCCACCTGGCCGCTGGCCGGCGCCCTGGCCGGCCTGGACGGCCCTTCCCGGCGCGCCGCCGCCGATGCCCTGCGCCTCGCCGCCCTGCTGGATCGCGGCGCCGACCCGGTGTTCGCGCCGCCGGTGCTCGGCGCGGCGGTCGCCGCCGCCGCGCTGCCCGGCGCCCTGGCCTCGGCCCACCGGCGCGCCGCCGAGCTGCTGGCGCGAGACGGCGCGCCGCCCGAGCGGCTGGCCGCGCACCTCGCGCGCGCCGAGCCCGACGGCGACCCTTGGGTCTCGGCGACCCTGCGCGACGCCGGCCGTGACGCGATGGAGCGCCGTGCGCCCGAGGCCGCCATCGCCCATCTGCGCCGCGCGCTCGAGGAGCCGCCGCCCGCGGCCGAGCGCGCGGCGGTCCTGACCGCCCTGGGCGTCGCCGAGACCGTCGCGTTCCGCACCGCCGACGCGGTGGAGCATCTGCGCGCCGCCACCGAGCTGGCGGGCTCGCTGGCGGAGCGGCTGGAGGCGTCGGTCGCGCTCGTCGCGGTGCTCACCCAGGCCGGAGATCCCGAGCGCGACCTCGGCCGCCTGCTCGGGGCCCTCGATCAGGTCGGGGACCGGCGGGCGCGCGAGCAGCTCGAGGCGCACATCGTCAACCAGGCCCGCCAGCGGACGTCGATGCACCTGGCGACCCGGGACCTCGCACAGGCCATCGCCGCGCGCGTGGACGCCGATCCCGCGACCGCGTCGGCGGCCGAGCTCGCCGCGGCCGCCGCCGAGCTGACGATGGCCGGCACGCGCAGCGACGAGGCCGCCCGCCTGGCCGCCGCGGTGCTGGCGCGCGCCCCGGACCCCGATCCGATGCGGTCGACCTCGATCCCCGTCGCGATCCGCTGCCTCGCCGCGGCCGATCACCTCGACGAGGCCGCCGCGTTCGTGGACGCCGCGCTGGCCGACGGGCGCGCCCGCAACGCGGCGCTGGAGGTGACCATGTTGTCGGTCTTCCGGTCCGACGTGGCCCTCCGCGCCGGCGACCTCGCCGTGGCCGAGCGCACGGCGCGCGACGCCTGGAGCGGCGGCAGCCGCGAGAGCTGGTCGCTGGGCCATCCCGCGACGACGGCGACGCTCCTGCTCGCGCTCCTGGCCCGCGGCGAGATCGCCGAGGCCGAGACCGTCCTGGCGACGTCGGGCTTCGCCGGCGCCGAGGAGCCCGACGGCGACCTGTACACCTCGGCGATGCTGCTGCACGCCCGCGGGGCGCTGCGGATCGCCCTGGGCCAGGCGGCCGCCGGGATCGCCGACCTGCGCTCCTGCGGCCGGCGGCTCACCGCCCACGGCGAGCCCAACCCGGCACTGATCCCGTGGCGCTCGGAGCTCGCGGTCGCCCTCGGCGGCGACGGCGGCATCGCGCTGGCCGAGGAGGAGCTGCGCCTGGCCCGCACGTTCGGAGCGCCGCGGGCGATCGCCATCGCCCTGGGCGCCACGGCGCTGCTCGACGACGA
>JAWVGD010000542.1:0-6206 GCA_033855515.1 Baekduia sp. | reverse complement strand
TGGGCGACGAGGTCTGGGAGAAGGGCCGCCCGGAGGAGACCCGCCAGGTCTTCGAGCTGGTCGCGCTGTCGGACGAGTTCCCCGAGTTCCTGACCATCCCGGCCTACGAGCTCCTGGACTGACCGCGCGCGGCCGCGACACGCCCTGTCGCGAGACTAGGAGCTCGGGTCCCTAACGGGCCGCGGGTTTCGCCCTCCGGGCGAACACCCGCAAGGGAACCTGGCCCTCTGGGCCAGCGTTCCCCCACCTCGCGGGGCTCTGTGCCGAGGACCGCGCCGTCCTGGCCTGCCGGTCAGCGTATGGGAGCGGTCGCCGGCGTCAGCTTGTGATGGTGTCGCGTCCCCGGACCCGTGAGGTGCCCATGCCACGTTCGAGCCTGCCCCGCGACGGCGTGAAGGCGGGCTAGCGGTGTCCGACATCAGTCGTCGCCGGCTGCTGGCGGGGGGAGCCGTTCTGGCCGCGTCCGCCGGCACCTCGCGCCTGGCGAGGTCCGCGCCGCAGCCGGAGCGCGGCGGCCAGGGCGGGACCATCCTGGGCCCGCGCAACGAGCCGCTCGAGCAGCAGAACCCCGACCTGCTCGCGCCGCCGAGCACCGACGCGGGCGACCTGCCGAACCTCAAGTTCTCCTTCGACGACGCGCACACCCGCTTGACCGCCGGCGGCTGGACGCGGCAGATCACGGTGCGCGACCTGCCGATCGCGACGACCATCGCCGGCGTCGACATGCGCCTGAACCCCGGCGCGATCCGCGAGCTGCACTGGCACGACGCCGGGGAATGGGCGCTGATGCTGGCCGGCAGCGCCCGGATCACCGCCATCGACGCCGACGGGCAGAACTTCATCACCGACGTCGCCGAGGGCGACCTGTGGTTCTTCCCGGCCGGACTCCCGCACTCGATCCAGGGGCTCAAGGACGGCTGCGAGTTCCTGTTGGTCTTCGACGACGGCCACTTCGACGAGTTCGGCACCTTCCTCCTGACCGACTGGCTGGCGCACACGCCGCGCGACGTGCTGGCACAGAACATCGGAGTGCCGGCGCGGTCGTTCAAGCAGATCCCGCCCAACCTCGAGGACCACCGCTACATCTTCCCGGGCAAGGTCCCCGGCCCGCTCTCCGCAGACGAGGTCCGGTTCCGCGCCGGCACGGTCCCGCAGTCCTTCGCGTACAAGCTCACCGCCCAGAAGCCGATCGAGTGCCCGGGCGGACGCGTCCGGATCGTCGACTCGACGAACTTCCCTGCCTCGACCACGATCGCGGCGGCGCTCGTGGAGGTCGATCCCGGTGGCATGCGCGAGATGCACTGGCACCCCAACGCCGACGAGTGGCAGTACTACATCGCCGGCAAGGCGCGCATGACCGTCTTCGCCGCCGACGGCGAGGCCAGCACCTTCGACTACCAGGCTGGTGACGTCGGCTACATCCCGTTCCCGATGGGCCACTACATCCAGAACACGGGGAGCACCACGCTGCGCTTCCTGGAGATGTTTCGCAGCGACCGCTACGCCGACATCTCGCTCGACCAGTGGCTGGCGCTCACGCCGCCCGAGCTCGTGCGCGCCCATATCCCCGTCGACCAGCGGGCCTTCACCGCGCTCCCCAAGCAGAAGCGCATCGTTCTCACCCGATCGTGACCTATGTCCCGTCAGCCCAGGAGGACTCAAGTGACCGACCAGCGACCTGTCCCCACCATGCCGACCGCCGAGCGCCCGCTGTGAGCGACGCGATCGACGACTGGCCCACCGGGATCGAGACCTGGGCCTCCACCGCCCAGGCGGCCCCACAGCACACCATCCACGAGGAGCGACTCCGCATGATCCCGAACGACCAACAGCCCACGCCAGGGACGAGCCGGGGCGCGCAGACCCCCACCGACCGCGCCGTGCAGGCGGGCGAGCGCCTGATGGAGGCGAGCACCAAGGTCGGCGACGCCTTTGCCGACGCCTACCAGGAAGCGGTGATCAGCATGGCCGACTTCCGGGGCAAGCTCGGCGACACCGGCACGGTCGACTGGCGGACGTTCGCGCCGCAGGCCGGCCCGGCGACCACCAACACGCACTCGAGCTCGCTGTTCGATGTCGCCGGCGCGGCGACGCGGATCAATGAGCAGATCCTCGCTGCGGCCAAGGAGCTGGGGCTGGCCTACGTGGACGCCTGCGAGCAGATCGTCCTCAGCGCCATCGAGATGCACGAGCAGACGGCCGCCGCGAGCGAGAACCCGTTTCTGGGATCGGCCGGGCCGGCGCCCGCCGGCGTGGCACGCGACGTCACCAAGGCCTACGTCGAAGCCGCGCGACGACTGCTGGCCTGAGGAGGAGCGGGACCCGGCACCGGCGTGTCCGGTGACCGGGACAAGCCCGTCACTGGAACAGGTCACCGCGAGCGGTCTCCACAGCAGCATCGACCGCCGTGTCCAACGAGAACAGCGACAGATGATGCCCATCAAGAGCTCGGCTGCACGAGCGGTCCTCACCGGTCTGCTCGCGGCCGGCGCCTCCAGCGCCGCCGCCACCACCGCCACCGCCACCCCCACGCCCCCACCGTCCACGGCAGCGTCCGCGGCCGCGGACGCCGTCACGCAATGCCTGGTCAAGAACGGCTATCCCCCGCTCGCAACGGGCTCCGTGCTCGTTCCGGCGCCCACGGGCGGCGCGGATCCCGGCGCCGCCGCCAGCATCCCGGCGGCCATCTCGGCCCTGCCCGCCGGCACCATCCCGAGCCTGCCGCCCGGCGCCGTCCCGACCCTGCCCCCTGGTACAGCCCCCGCGGCCGTCCCGACCCCGGCCAACGTCGCCGCGGCCCTGCAGTGCGGCGCGTTGCTCATCAACAACACCATGTACATGGTCGTCGTGACCGTGACCAACACGACGACGACCGTCGCCGCACCGATCACCGCGGCGGCCGGGTCCATCAGCACGACGAACGAGGCCCCGGCGATCGCGCTCACCGCGCCGCTGTCGACGGCGACCCCTCGCTCGTCGCCGCCGACCACCGCCATCGGCCAGGCCGTGCGAGCCCGGGGGACCGCGGGGGCTCGAGGGGCCGTGCGCGCCCGAGGGTCCGTGCGGGTCCGCGGGACCGCACGCAGGCGGGCGCGGCCCGCGGTGCACCGGCACGTCCGGCATCTGGCCCGCGTCTGGCTGGTCCGGAGCGCCGCCACGCGCTGAAGCGGCGACCCGGCGGGCCAGGCGACACCGGCCCGCGGGACAGCTCGTCGCGCCCCGGCGCACGGCCAGCATCCACCGACCGAGCGGCGGGCGCGTTCCGTCGCCGCGCCGGCCGACCCACATCCGACCACGAACACCGGCGCCGGGCGCCGGCACGAGGGAGGCGCCTTCTCCATGTCCTTACGACGTCGCGCAGCAGCAGTGGCCGCCGTGAGCGGCCTCGCCGCCTGTTCCACCGCGGTCGCCGCGCCACACGCTGCGGCGCCGGCGCGCAGCGCCGCTGCGGCCTGCCGGAGCGCCGATCAGACGACCACCAACGCGACGGTCTCAGAGCTCGCCTCCGGAGTGCGCTGCCTGCTCAACCAGCAGCGCGCCGGTCACGGCGCGCCGGCCACCTCCGCGAACCGGCGCCTGGCGGTCGCCGCCCGAGGCCACGCCGCCGACATGGTCGCGCGGCACTACTTCGCACACACGAGCCTCGGGGGAGCGACGTTCGTCGATCGGATCCGTCGCACGGGCTATGTGCCGTCGCAGGGCCCATGGGCGGTCGGCGAGATCCTGGCGTGGGCGAGCGGAACCCAGGCGACGCCCCGCGGCATCGTGGACGCCTGGATGGCGAGCCCCGAGCATCGGCAGATCCTCCTGGACCCGAAGTTCTCCGAGGTCGGCGTCGGCGTCACCGTCGGCGCGCCCCGTGCCGACCAGAGCCCGGCCCTCACGGTCGCCGCGGACTTCGGCAAGGTCGGCTGACGCGACAGCAGATCGCCGGATTTCCGGTCGGCTGGAGATCCGGCTCGCGAGCGCGCTCGCCACCCGCGCAGCGTCTGGGAACGCTACGAACTGGAAGGGGGCCGGTTCTGGTATTCCGGCATGCCCGGCCCCCGCCGACAGACATACGGTCGACGCATCCCTTCGATTCCACCGGGCACGAAGCCCGAGAGGAGCGTCGACGTATGCAGCAGCACCCCATCGACCCGAAGACGGTCCGAGGCGCGGGCCCGGGCAACGACGAGTCGCGACGCCGGACGCGACGGCTGCGGTATTCCTGGCCGGCGGTGGTCTGCGTGGTCGGCGCGTTGACCGGCGCCCTGGCCCCCGCCACCGCAGGCGCCGTGACGTGGCCCACGATCCCGGGCGTGCCGTTGCCCTCGATCCCGGCTGTGCCGCTGCCCCCGGGCGCGAAGCCGTGGTGGTCATATCTCCTCCCGGGTGGCACGGCGACGACCACACCGCCAGGGGGCGGCGCACCCACCCCCCCGCCGGCGCCCACCACACCGGGCTCCCTGGCCGGCAAGGCGTTCTCGGGCACCTATACGACCACGGCCGGATCGCTGACCTACACGGGATACGTCCCGTCGACATACAAGGCCGGGACCGCGACGCCGCTGGTCGTCTCCCTCCACGGGTGCACCGAGACGGCGGACGTCTTCCGCCAGCTGACGCGCTGGGACCAGCTCGCCGAAGCCAAGGGCTTCATCGTCGTGTTCCCGGAGCAGAGCAAGAGCAACAACAACATGAACTGCTGGAACTTCTTCCAGCAGGCCCACATGGAGCGCGACAAGGGCGAGCCGTCCCTCATCGCGGGCATCACCCAGTGGGTGCAGCAGCACTACACCGTCGACCCCAAGCGGATCTACGTCGACGGGCTCTCGGCCGGTGGGGCGATGTCCTCCGTCATGGCCGCGACCTACCCCGACCTCTACGCCGCCGCCGGCATCGGCTCGGGCTGTGAGTACGCCGCGACCGCCGCCTGCGCCGGATACAAGAGCGCCGACCCGGCCCAGGCCGCCCAGCAGGCCTACCAGGCCATGGGTCAACACGCCAGGCGGATGCCGGTGATCCTGTTCGAGGGCGATCAGGACACGACGGTGCCACCCGTCAACGCCCAGCAGATCGTCCAGCAGTGGCAGCTCACCGACGACATGGCCGACGACGGCGTCAAGAACGGATCGATCCCGGTCCAGCCCACGAGCGTGACCCACGGCACCTCCGCCGGCGGGCAGGCCTACACGGTCACGAGCTACTCGGATGGCGGCCCCGGCGACGAGCTCCTGCAGTCGTGGCTCGTCTCGGGCATGGGCCATGCCTGGTCCGGCGGCTGCAGCTGCGAGCAGTACGCGGACCCGGCCGGCCCGGACGAGACGGGCGCCATGTACACGTTCTTCATGGCGCACCCGATGCCCTGACCCACCCTCCTGTCGTTCGACGCGCCCGGTCGGCCCAAAGGTCCAGCCGGGCGCTGCACCGTCTGCTCGCATGGCCACGGCCCCCGGATCGATGGTGATGCCGGCGGCCGTGGCGTCGCTCATCGGAAGGCCCGCAGACGGCCGACCAGTGGTCTGAGCAGCAAGGGCGACAACAGCAGCGCCAGCGGGATCGCGTACAGGATCGAGAAGCCGCGGCGTGGCAGGCGAGGCTGCACGAGCGAGCTCAGCACGGGCGTCGCGGAGGGCTGGGGCCGCTGGGATCCGCCGAACGGCAAGGTCACCGGGCGGCGCAGCGGCCGAGGGGCCTTCGAGCCGGTCTGGCGCCGGTGGCGCTGCGACGAGGCGCGGCGCCTCGTGCGGACCGGGCTGGAGTGTGCCCGGGTGCGCACCGCGCGTGCGCGAGCGGCCGGCGCGGCCAGCAGCCGCGGGCGCATGGGCACGGCGGCGGCTCGCGGGGCAGGAGCTCGATGAGCGGGCTGCCGGTACGGCGGCACGTGCCGCCGTACCGGGGTCGATGACGGCCTCGGCCTGGTGACCCGAGGCGCCGGGCTCGGTGGCGGGGGAGCGCCCTGCACGCCCGCCGGGCTCGGCGCGGCGCCGCCCGGGCGGCGGCCGTGCCCGCCCTGGCCGCCGGTGGCCGCGGCGCCCGGGATGCCGAGGCCCGCCGCGCCCGGCTGATCGGTCTGGCCGCCCTGGCCTTCATCGTCCTGGCCGCCGCCGTTGCCGTCAGCGACCGGGCCGGACGGGCCGTCGCCGCCGCCGTCGCTCCCGGAGCCGGACTGACCATCGCCGCCGCCGTTGTCGGTCCACGAGCCCGAGTGCCCATCGCCGCCG
>JAWVGD010000541.1:0-7412 GCA_033855515.1 Baekduia sp. | reverse complement strand
CGACGTCGTTGGTCTCGCCGATGAGCTTGATGCGGTGCTTGATCTCGTCGGTGATGTGCGGGACGACCTGGACGGTGCCGCCGAGGTAGTCGCCGCGGCGCTCGCGCCGGATCACCGAGTTGTAGATGCCGCCCGCGGTGACGTTCGAGGCGCGGGACGCGTTGGAGTCCGTGTAGCGCTCGTAGTGGCCGAGGTCGAGGTCGGTCTCGGCGCCGTCCTCGGTGACGAAGACCTCGCCGTGCTGGTACGGCGACATCGTGCCGGGGTCGACGTTGATGTACGGATCGAACTTCTGGAGTCCGACGCTGAAGCCCTTGGAGACCAGCAAACGCCCGATCGAGGCGGCCGCGATGCCCTTTCCGAGGGAGGAGACCACACCGCCCGTGATGAAGATGTAGCGGGTCTTACGGTGGGCTTCAGGCACAGGGCAACTCGTCTCGGAGGGGTACGGGGGCAACACGGTCCAAGGTGGCCAGGGTAGCCATCGAGACGGACGACGTAATGTGAGGAGCCCGACCGAGGACCTATGGCCATGGACAAGATCGCAAAGACCGAGGATCAGTGGCGCGAGGAGCTCTCGCCCGAGCAGTACGCCGTTCTCCGCGGCCAGGCCACCGAGCCGCCGTTCACGGGCAAGTACGTGGACAGCAAGGAGCCCGGCGTGTATCGCTGCGCCGGCTGCCAGGCCGAGCTCTTCCGCTCCGATGACAAGTTCGACTCCCGCTCCGGGTGGCCGAGCTTCACCGACCCCGCCGTCGCCGACGTCGTCGAGCTGCGGACCGACACCTCCCACGGGATGGTCCGCACCGAGGCCGTCTGCGCCCGCTGCGGCGGCCACCTGGGCCACGTCTTCGACGACGGCCCCGCCGACAAGGGCGGCATGCGGTACTGCATCAACAGCTGCGCGCTGCAGCTGGACCCGGCGGAGTAGCCGGCAGCGCGCCGGCCACGCGACACGCCGGTTCGTCGGCAAGGACGACGAGGTTGCGGGCAGGTTCGGGCGCCGTCGGTCGTCCGGGCGCCTGGGCGGATGAGTTCGGCGCCGGGCGTCCACGCCGATCGCGCGCGCGGCTCCGCAGTCCGGGGCGCGTTTACGTGTCATGTGCCCGTGAACGCGCCCGAGACCGGGGCTCGGACGTCAGCGACCGCTCGCCCGTCCCGAAACCACGCCCCACGGCAGCCCCCGGGCGCCGGCGCCCCGCCCTACGCAGCCTTCCGCAGCTCCTTCGCATGCCGGCGCGCCGCGACGTCGTTGTCGGCGGCGCCCAGCATCCGGACGAGCTCGCCGACCACCTGGGTCTCGGCCAGCTGGGTCACAGTGGTCACCGCCGTTCTGGCCGCGGTGTCCTTGGCGATCGAGAAATGGCGGGCCGCCAGGGAGGCGACCTGCGGCAGGTGGGTGATGCAGACGACCTGGCGGCCTTCGGCCAGGGTGCGCAGCTGCTCGCCGACGGCTCGGGCGGTGTGGCCGCCGATCCCCGCGTCGACCTCGTCGAAGACCAGGACCGCGCCGGAGCCGTCGTTGGCGGCGCCGAGCAACGCGAGCATCACCCGCGACAGCTCGCCGCCCGAAGCGGTCTCGCGCAGCGGGGCCGGCGGCACGCCCGGGTTCGGCGCGATCAGGAACTCGACGGCGTCCGCGCCCGTCGGCCCGGCGTCGCGCGGATCGAGCGCGATCTCGAAGCTCGCCGCCTCCATCGCGAGATCGGCCAGGCGCCTCTTGACCTCGGCGGCCAGCGTCTTGGCCGCCTTGGCCCGCGCCTTGCGCAGCTCGACCGCCAGCGCGGCCCGCGCGTCGCGCGCCGCGGCCAGCGCGGCCTGGGCCTCCTCCAGCGCCACCTCCGCGCGGTCCAGCTCGGCGATGCGCGACCGGCATTCCTCGCCGTGGGCCAGGACCGCCGCGATCGTCCCGCCGTGCTTTCGCTTCAACCGGTCCCACGCCGCCAGCCGCTCCTCCAGCACGTCAAGGCCGCCGGGCTCCGCCTCCAGCCCTTCGCCATAGCCGCGCAACTCGCCCGCGAGGTCGTCGGCCTCGATCGCCAGCACGCGCCAGCGCTCCGCCAAGGCGTCGAGCTGCGCGTCGACCCCCGCGACGCCGTCCAGCAGCCCGCCGCCGGCCGCCAGCACCGACGCCAGGCCGCCCTCGTCGGAGACGACGGCCTCTGACGCCCCCAGCGCCGCCGCCCGCAGCGCCTCGACGTGCCGGAGGCGGTCGCGGCGCGCGGACAGCTCGGCCTCTTCGGCCTCCGACGGATCCGCGTCCCCGATCTCGGCCAGCTCGAACTGCAGCAGGTCGAGCTCCCGATCCCGTGCCCCGGCGCGCTCGCGCAGCGCATCCAGCGAGCCCTCCAGCTCCCGAACGCGAGCGTGCAGCATCGCGTACCGAGCGCGCCGCCCCGCCTGCTTCTCGCCGCACGCCGCGTCCAGAAGCTCCAGCTGCGACGAGGCCAGCGTCAGCTTGCGGTGCTCGTGCTGGCCGTAGAAGGAGATGAGGCCCTCGGCCGCCTCGCGCAGGTCGGCCACCGATGCCGAGCGCCCGTTCAAATAGGCCCGCGTGCGCCCCTCGGCCGACACGCGACGCGCCAGCACGAGCTCGTCGGCGTCGGGCGCGACCCGGTCGCCCAGAAGCGCCCGCAGCGCCTCGGGCAGGTCGAACACGCCCTCGACGTAGGCCTCCGCGGCGCCGGGCCGCACGATCCCCGACTTCGAGCGCCCGCCCAGCAACAGGTCCAGCGCATGGGCCAGCACGGTCTTGCCCGCGCCCGTCTCGCCCGTCAGGACGTTGAGCCCCGGCGCGAGCCGCAGCTCGGCCCGCTCGATCAGCAGGAGGTTCTCGACGCGCAGCTCGTGGAGCATGCGGGGATGTCTAACAGCGGCGCCGGACGAACACGCGTTCGCACCACACAGCGGGCGCGAAGCCGGCGTGACCGCGGCACAGAGCGCGGCCGTTCCGTCACGAGGCCAGGCGCCCGAACCGCTCCCGGATCCGCAGGTAGAACGACGCGCTGGGCACCTGCGCGAGGTCGGCGGCCTCCCGCACGAACCGCGACGCCAGCGCCTCGCCCGGCGCGAGCTCCCCCGCCGGGCGCCCGTCGATCGACACGTCCACGGGCTCCAGCGAGCGGTTGTGGACCTCCAGGACGTCGGTCGGGGCGACGACGAGCGCGCGCGCGGTCAGCGAGTGCGGCGCGATGAACGAGACGACGTATCCCTCGACGCCCCAGGCGAGCACCGGGCCGCCGTTGGCGAGGTTGTAGCCCGTGGAGCCCGCGGGGGTGGCGATCACCAGGCCGTCGCAGCGGACGCTGCCGACCTCCTGGCCGTCGACGACATAGGCCAGCGTCGCCACCCGCTCGCCCACCTTGCGATGAAACGACACGTCGTTGATCGCCGCCTGCGCCCCGCCCGGCGTCTCCAGCGCCAGCGCGGGCAGCGTCAGCACCTCGAACTCGCCCCGGAACGCCTTGGCGAAGCCCTCTCCGACCTCGTCGGGGTCGATCGTGGCCAGGAACCCGACCTCGCCGAAGTTGACCGCGAACACGGGCACGCTCGTTCCCGCGTAGCGGCGCAGCGCCCGCAGGATGGTCCCGTCCCCGCCGAGCACGACGCAGAGGTCGACGTCGTCGCTGAGCGGCGCGTCGAGCTCGAGTCCCTCAGCCGGCTTGAGGTCGTGCTTGCCGACCTCCTCGCGGTCGAAGCGCAGCACGAAGCCCGCGTCGATCGCGGCCCGGCGCAGCGTGTCCAGGGCCGCGGCCGTCTGGCCCGGCCGCCCGTGCGTCAGGACCGTTGCGGTGCGCAGGCTCATGCCGGCACGTCGCTCTCGGTCGCGGCGGCCGCCGCGACGAGGCCCGCGTCGTCCAGCGCGCCCGCGCGCCCTGCCTCGGCCAGCCACACGAAGCTCTCCCGGTTGCCCTTCGGGCCCGGCAGCCCCGAGGAGACGAACCCGAGCACCGCGGTGTCCGATCCGTCTCGCATCGCGCGCGCCACCGCCACGAGCGCCGCGCAGCGATCCTCGGGCGAACGGACCACGCCGCCGCTGCCGATCCGGTCGCGCCCGACCTCGAACTGCGGCTTGACCATCGCCAGCGCGTCGAAGCGGTCGTCGGCGCACGCCAGCACCGCGGGCAGCACCTTGGTCAGCGAGATGAACGACACGTCGGCCACGATGAGCTCCGGTCGGTAGGGCAGCTCTTGCGGCTGCATGCGGCGGGCGTTGGCGCGCTCGACGACCGTCACGCGGTCGTCGGTGCGCAGCGACCAGTTCAGCTCGCCGTAGGCCACGTCGTAGGCCACGACGTGCTCGGCGCCCTCTTGCAGCAGGCAGTCGGTGAAGCCGCCCGTGGACGCCCCGACGTCCAGCGCGCGCCGCCCGGCGACGGGGACGCCGAAGGCCGCCAGCGCGTTGGCGAGCTTCACTCCGCCGCGGGAGACGAAGCGCGGGCGCTCGTCGACCGCGACGATCACGTCCTCGGCCACGAGCTGCCCCGGCTTGGCCGCCCGCTCGCCGCGCGTGCCCACGCGAACCTCGCCCGCCATGACGGACGCGGCCGCCCGGGAGCGCGACGCGAACAGGCCGCGCTGGTGCAGGAGGGTGTCCAGCCGGACCTTGACCACGGGGGAACCGTACCGACGCCGCGTTCCGGCGGGCGTCGGGGCTCCGCTCAGGTGGTCCCCGGCTCGAGCAGGAAGCGCTCGACGGCCGTCTCGGAGTCGAAGTGCGTCTTGTTGGAGAACCCGCCCGGACGCGGCGGCCGGTGGCGCTCTCGACGGCGCCGAAGGCACCCGACGGGGCGCCACTGCAATGCGGAGCGACCTCTCCGCGCCACGGCCCTGGCCACTCAGGGCGCCACTGTGTCCGGGCTCACAGTGTGGAGGTCACACATGGGGCATTCTGTGTTCAGCGAGCGGGACGGCAGGCGACACAGCCGCCGGCGGCACCCAGACTTCTCCCATCGCTCGCCGGCCTCGCGGCCGGTCCCACATACGACACACATAGCAGTATCTCTCCTCCCCTGAAACGGCCTGCCTCTCCCGGCGGGCCGTTTCGCTTTAAGGAACCGACCGTCCGGACGCCTTTTCGACGTGCGTCCAGCACCGCTCACGATCGCCGTCCCGCCGGCCGACGTAGCGGAGAGATGGCCCCGCACCTCGCCCACGCGGGCACCGCGCCCCAGACTGCCTTCGACGCCGAGGTCCTGTTCGCGCGTCAGCCGATCCTGGACGCCGACAGCCGTCTGGCGGGCTACGAGCTGCTCTACCGCGGCGAGAGCGGCTCCGAGAGCCCGCACGCCGCGACGTCGCGCGTCGCGGCCAGCGCCCTGAGCGACCTCGGCCTGCGCACCGCGACCGGCGGCGCCCCGGCCTTCCTGAACGTCACGACCGAGTTCCTGCTGGCGATGGACCCGCTGCCATTCGGGCCCGAGGGCGTCGTGCTGGAGATCGCCGCCGACCGCGTGCCCGACGACCCGCTGCTGGAGCGCCTCGCGCGGCTGCGCCAGCACGGCTACATGCTGGCGCTGGACGGCTACGCCGGGCAGCCGTCGGCCGAGCCGCTGCTGGACTTCGCGACGCTGGCCAAGATCGACGCGCGCGGCGCCGGCGCGAGCCAGCTGGCCACGCTGGTGGCCAAGCTCCGCGGGCGCGGCCTGCGTCCCGTCGCCAACGGCGTCGACGCCCACACCGATCACGACCGCTGCGCAGACGCCGGCTTCGAGCTCTTCCAGGGCGACTTCGTGTGCCGCCCGCGCGAGGTCATCGGCCACAACGTCCCGACCGCGAGCATCGGCGCGCTGCGCCTGGCCGCCGGCATCTCCGCCGGCGACGGCGGGGTCGACGAGCTGGAGAAGGCGATCGCGCTGGACCCGGGCCTGAGCCTGCGGCTGCTCCGATTCGTCAACAGCGCCGCGTTCTCGCTGCGCCATCAGATCAACTCCGTCCGCCAGGCGATCGTCCTCCTCGGCCCGCGCACCGTCCGCCAGTGGGCGATGCTGCTCATCCTTTCGGGCATCGACGAGCGCCGCGGCCCGCTGCTCATCACGGCCCTGTCGCGCGGCCGCACGTGTGAGGCGATCGCCCGCCGCCTCGGCGCGACCGACCTCGACGCCTACTTCTTCACCGGCATGATGTCCGTGGTCGACGCACTGCTCGACAAGCCGATGGACGAGGCGATCACCGATCTCCCGCTGGCCGAGGACGTCGTGGCCGCGCTCGTGCAACGTGCCGGCGGCAAGGGCCGGACGCTGACGATGGCCGAGGCGTGCGAGCGCGGCGCCTGGGACGAGGCCGCGCTGCCGAGCCTGGACGCGGGCGAGCTCGCCGTCCTGCACGTCGAGGCGCTCACCTGGGCCGACGGCACCGCCGCAGGGCTGTTGTGAGCGCCGTCGCCGCCCCGGAGTCCCCGCGCGTCCTGTTCGCCCGCCAGGCGATCGTGGACCGGCGCGGCCGGGTGGCCGGCTACGAGCTGCTCTACCGTGGCGAGCGCGACGAGGACGGCCAGATCCCCGACGCCGAGCACGCGACCTGCCAGGTGCTCGTCGGCGCGTTCGCCGAGGTGGGCCTGCGCTCTGCGGTCGGCGGCACCAGCGCGTTCCTCAACGTCACCGAGCGCTTCCTGTGCGAGGTCGATCCGCTGCCGCTGGCGCCTGAGGCCACCGTGCTGGAGCTGCTCGAGGACGCCGTGCCCTCCGCCGCGCTGCTGGATCGCCTCCACGCCCTGCGCGCCCAGGGGTTCCGGATCGCGCTCGACGACTTCGCCCCCGGCCCCGTCGCCGACCGCTTCCTCGCGGTGGCCGACATCGTCAAGGTCGACCTGCGGGCGCACGGCCGCCCCGCCGCCGAGCGCATCCTGCGCGATCTCTCCGGGCGCGGGCTGACGATCGTCGCCGAGAAGGTCGAGGACCAGGACGAGTTCGACTGGAGCCTCGCCGCCGGCGCCGAGCTGTTCCAGGGCTACTTCTTCTGCAAGCCCGTGGAGCTCGCCGGCACGGAGCTGCGCGCGGCGTCGCTGGACCGGCTCCGCGCCGCCGCCGGGCTGACGCCGCCGGACGTCGGGATCGACGAGGTCGAGCTCGCGCTGCGCACCGATCCGGCCCTGAGCCTGCGGCTGCTGCGCTACCTGAACAGCGCGGCGCTGTCGTTGCCACGGCGGATCACCTCGATCCGCCACGGCGCCATGATGCTCGGGCCGCGCACGGTTCGCCAGTGGGCGCTGGTCCTGCTGCTCAGCGGCGTCGGCGAGCAGCGCGGCCCGCTGCTGGCCACCGCGCTCGCGCGCGCCCGCACCTGTGAGCTCGTCGCCCACGCCAAGGGCGCGGCCGACCCCGACGCATGGTTCTCGGTCGGCCTGCTGTCGATCAGCGACGTCCTGGCGGGCGCCCCGCTGGAGCAGGTCATCGGCGAGCTGCCGCTGGCCG
>JAWVGD010000540.1:0-3581 GCA_033855515.1 Baekduia sp. | reverse complement strand
TCGATCGACCTCGCCGCGCAGCTGCGGGCCGAGAACTACATCTTCTGGGGTGGCCGCGAAGGGACCGAGGTGGGCGCCGCCAAGGTTCCGCGCGACGCGCTCGAGCGCTACCGCGAGGCCATCGACGTGCTCGCCGAGTACGTGGTCGAGCAGGGCTACAGCCTGCGCTTCGCCATCGAGCCCAAGCCCAACGAGCCGCGCGGCGACCTGTGGCTGCCGACCGTCGGTCACGCGCTGCACTTCATCACCACCCTGGCGCGCCCCGAGATGGTCGGCGTCAACCCCGAGGTCGCCCACGAGACGATGGCGGGCCTGTCGTTCCATCAGGGCGTCGGCCAGGCGCTGTGGGCGGGCAAGCTCTTCCACATCGACCTCAACGCCCAGCGCATCGGGCGCTACGACCAGGACTTCCGCTTCGGCGCCGAGGACCTCAAGGAGGCGTTCCTCCTGGTCCGGCTCCTGGAGCGCGCGGGCTACCAGGGGCCGCGCCACTTCGACGCCCACGCGTACCGGACCGAGGACGCCGAGGGGGTGTGGGACTTCGCCAGGGGCTGCATGCGCACGTACCTGATGCTCGCCGAGCGCGCGCGCCACTTCGACTCGCTGCCCGAGGTCCAGGAGGCGCTCGCCGCCGCGTCGGCGCCCGAGCTCGCGGAGGCCTCGACGGCCGGCGTGGGGGAGGCCGACGCGCTGAAGGCGGAGTCCGCCGAGCTCGACGCGCTGGCCGTCCGCGGCTACCGCAACGAGGCGCTGGACCAGCTCGTGGTCGAGGTCCTGATGGGGATGCGCTAGTCGGCCGCGCGGCAACGTCCGCGCGGCCCACCAGGCGATGCAGGACGCTAGGCCCCGCGCGGTAGCGGGGCGCGCTCGATGCGGCCTTGACGGTCGGCGTCGCGCTCCGCGCCTGCAGACGCCGGCGCGTCGGCCGCCGTCTCTTCCGGCGCGGCCGCGCCCCCGTGGTGCGTGCGCCAATCGACCAGCAGGATCTGGATCGCGCCGGCGACCGGGATCGCCGCCAGCGCGCCCAGCACGCCCGCGACCTCGGCGCCGATGAGCACCGAGATCAGCACCGCCAGCGGCGACAGCTCGACCGTCCGGCCGTAGACCAGCGGCTGCAGCAGGTGGTTCTCGACCTGCTGGTAGACCACGAAGAACACGCCCACCACGATGCCTGCGGTCGTCGACGTCAGCAACGCGACCGTGACGATCACGATCCCCGCGAGCGTCGCCCCGGCCAGCGGGATGAGGTCGAGGATCGCCACCAGCAGCCCGAGCGCCAGCGCGAACGGCACGCCGCAGGCGAAGAGGACGAGCGCCGACGCCCCGCCGGCGATGAGGCTGATCAGCAGGTTGCCGGTCACGTAGCCGCTGACCGTCGCGGCGATGCGACGCCCGACCTCCTCCCATCGCGGCCGGTCGCTCTCGGGGGCGAGGCTGTAGATGCGCGCCATCCAGGTCGGTCCCTCCAAGATCATGAAGAACGTCAGGAACGCGACGGTGACGATGCCGGTGATCGCCGTGAGGATGCCCTTGGTGATCGACAGGGCGGTCGTGGCGCCGCCGGCGAGGTTCGCGCCGCCGTTGCGCGTGGCCTCCCGGACCTTGTCGACGATGTGGTACTTGGTCTGTAGGAAGCCCAGGGGCCCGCGGCCGGCGGTCAGGTCGTGCACGTAGCCGGGCGCGGCGTCGGCGAGCCCGGTGACCTGGTGGACGAGGGGCGGGATCAGCAGGAAGCCCAGGCCGACGATCGCCGCGAGCGTGGTGAGGTAGATCACCGCGGCGGCCGCCGCGCGGCGCCGGATGGGCGTCCGGCGCTGCAGCGCCTCGACCGCCGGGTTGAGGGCCAGCGCCAGGAACAGCGCGACGAACACCCACGTCAGGATGTGGCGCGACGCATAGACGACCCAGAGGGCGAGGGCGAGCCCCACGAGGATCAGGGACACCGTCACCACGTTGCGGGGACGGAAGGTCACGACGCGTTCGCGATCCATGATCGCCGGGGTGCCCGCCCGAGACCGGTCATGAACCGCCGTACATGTGCGCGGGTTTGGCTTCGGGACCGGCGGGCAGATCGTTGGAGTGATGCTGCTCTCCGCCCTGCCATTGGCGCAGGCGCTCGGGCCCGTCGAGCAGGATCACCTCCTGCAGGCCCGCCAGATGCAGGCGCTCTCGTTCGCGGTGCACATCCCGCTCGTGTGCTTCGGCATCGCGTTTCCCATGATGGTCCTGATCATGGAGTGGCTCGGCCAGCGCACGGGCGACCCGATCTACCGCGTGATCGCCCGCCGCTGGAGCCGCGTCATGATCGCGCTGTTCGCGGTGGGCGTCATCACGGGCACGGTGCTGAGCTTCGAGATGGGCGTGCTGTGGCCGAACTTCACGGCGACCTTCGGCGGCGTGTTCGGCCTCGGGTTCGCGATCGAGGGCTTCTCCTTCTTCATGGAGGCCATCTTCATCGGGATCTACGTCTACGGCTGGGACCGGCTGTCGCCGCGGGCGCACCTGCTCAGCGGGATCCCGATCGTGATCACCGGCTTCACCGGGTCGTGGATGGTCATCGCGGTGAACGCCTGGATGAACCACCCGGGCGGGTTCCGGCTCGTCGACGGCAAGGCGGTCGACATCCATCCCTGGAGCGCGCTGTTCGGCAACACCTACCTGTGGCACGAGCTGATCCACATGTACATCGCGGGGTACATCGTCACCGGGTTCGCGGTGGCCGCCGCGTACGCGGTCGCGCGCCTGCGCGGGCGCTGGACCCGGTACGAGCGCACCGCGCTGGCCATCCCGCTGACCATCGCCGCGCTGGCGGCCCCCGTGCAGGTGCTGGTCGGCGACTGGGCCGCGCGCGAGGTCGCCAAGTCGCAGCCGACGAAGCTCGCCGCGCTGGAGGGGCTCCCCCGGACCCAGCGCGGCGCGCCCGAGCACCTGCTCGGCTGGTACCACGACGGCGAGGTGAAGTTCGGCATCGGGATCCCGAAGATGCTGTCGCTGCTGTCCTTCCACGACCCCAACGCCACGGTGCAGGGCCTGGACGCGGTGCCGCCGCAGGACCGGCCGCCGGTCAACGTCGTGCGCGTGGCGTTCCAGTCGATGGTCGGGATCGGCTCGATGCTCGCGGCGCTCGGGCTCTTCACCTTGTTCCTGCGCGTGCGCCGGCGACGGCTGCCCGACTCGCCGTGGTTCTACGTCGCGGTGGCGGCGGCCGGGCCGCTGTCCTACGTCGCGCTCGTGTCCGGCTGGGTGACCACGGAGGTCGGGCGGCAGCCCTGGGTCGTCTACCACGTCATGCGCACCGACGCGGCCGTCACGGGCGCCGGCGGCGTGCCGGTCGGCTACGCCGGGCTGTGGGTGGTGTACCTCGCGGTCGGCGGCGCGGTCGTGTGGATCCTGCGGCGGCTGGCGCGCGCCCGGGTGGAGATCCCGGTGGCGACCGCGGTGCGCAAGGAGGCCTGAGCCGCCGTGTCGCTGGCCGAGATCCCGATGCTCTTCGTCCTCGCCGGCCTGGTGTTCTACATCGTGTTGGCGGGTGCGGACTTCGGCGCCGCGTTGTGGCAGATCTCCGCGCCCCGGACCCGCGA
>JAWVGD010000539.1:0-5315 GCA_033855515.1 Baekduia sp. | reverse complement strand
CCATTCGGCGATGTGGTGCTCGGGGCCCGGGAAGCCGACGTCGGTGTCCTCGACCTCGCCGTTGGCCGGGTTGACCGGCTGCGGCGCGTGGTAGAGGTGACCGTGCTCGAGCTCGCGGGCCTGCTCGACCGGCTCGCCCCAGAAGGCGCGGAAGATCATCCGCCACGTGTAGATGGCGGTCATCAGCGCGGTCAGGTAGCCGACGCCGTAGAGGATCCAGTGCCAGCCGCCCTGCGCGGCCTCGACCAGCAGGATCTCGTCCTTGGAGAAGAAGCCCGAGAACGGGGGCACGCCCGACAGCGCCAGGCCGCCGACGACGAAGCACAGCAGCGTGAACGGCATCGCCTTGCGGAAGCCGCGCATGCGGTCCAGGCTCTGGTCGCCGCCCATGGCGCTGATGAGCGAGCCGGCGGCCATGAACAGCAGCGCCTTGAAGAAGGCGTGCGTCATGAGGTGGAACATGCCCGCCACGTAGGCGCCGGAGCTGACGGCCATGACCATGTAGCCGATCTGCGACATGGTCGAGTACGCGATGACGCGCTTGAGGTCGGTGACGACCATCGCGATCGTCGCGGCGACGAAGAGCGTGACGGCGCCGATGATCGTCCCGACGTCGGCCGCGGCGGCCGACTGCTCGAAGAGCGGGTGCATGCGGGCGATCAGGTAGACGCCGGCGGTGACCATCGTCGCGGCGTGGATCAGGGCCGAGACCGGGGTGGGGCCCTCCATCGCGTCCGGCAGCCAGGTGTGGAAGGGGATCTGCGCGGACTTGGCAAACGCACCGATGAGCAGCAGGATCAGGCCGGCGGTCAGGTCGGCATGGCTGTTGGCGCCGATCTCCTTGGCCTGCGCGAACGTCCCCAGGAAGTCCAGGGTGTGCGAGGTGCGCAGGATGAAGAACGTGCCCAGCGTCAGCCCGATGTCGCCGACCACGTTGATGACGAAGGCCTTGATGCCGGCCGCCGTCGCCGTCGTCCGGCGGTACCAGAAGGAGATCAGCAGGTAGGACGCGGCGCCCACGAAGGCCCAGCCGATGATGAGCAGGAAGAAGTTCCCGGCCATCACGAGCACGAGCATCGAGAAGACGAAGAAGTTCAGGTACGCGAAGAAGCGCGCGTAGCCGCGGTCGCCGCTCATGTAGGCCAGCGAGTAGATGTGGATGAACGTCGAGACGCCCGTGACGACCAGCATCATGAGGATGCTCAGCGGGTCGATCAGGATCGACATCTTCGCGTCGATCGAGCCCGTGACCGCGTAGTCGTACAGCGAGGAGACGAGCTGGCGGTGCTCCGGGTCGCGGCCCTGCAGCGACAGGAACGCGATGACGGTGAAGACGAACGCGGCGGCCAGCGCTGCCGTGCCGATGTAGCCGGGGATCCTCCCCTTGAGAACCTTGTAGCCGAAGCCGTTGACGACGACGCCCGCGAGCGGGCACGCCAGGGCCACCCAGGCGGCGGTGGTGGGGGTCATCTAGCCGTGCAGCTCCCGCATCTCGTCTACGTCGATGGGCAGGCGGCGGCGGAAGATCGCCACCACCAGGCCCAGGCCGATGCACACCTCGCACGCCGCGACGACCAGGACGATGATCGCGAAGATCTGGCCGTCGCCGTTGCCCCACATGCGACTGAACGCGATGAGGGCCAGGTTGGCGGCGTTGAGCATCAGCTCCAGGCAAAGAAGGATCACCAGCGGGCTGCGGCGCGTGAGCACGCCGGCCGCGCCGGTGCAGAACACGAGGGCGCTGACGGTGAGGTACCAGCCGATGGCCATCAGGGACGCTCCTCGGTGCTCTCGGCGACGCCGACGGGGTCCTCGACGTGCCCGCCCCGCTCGGCGCCCGAGCTGGCCGCGCCGACGTTCGACGGCCCGATCGCCGGGGTGTCGTAGATGTGCGCGGTCGGGTTGATGTCGCCCACGCCCTCCGCGATCGAGCCGGCGCCCGCCGGCAGGCGGGTCGGGATCGCGTAGGTCAGCTCCTCGTCGGCGGCCTCGAGGCCGCCACGGCGGCGGGCCAGCACCACGGCGCCGACGGCGGCCATGAGCAGCAGGAAGGAGGCGGCCTCGAACGGGAAGAGGAAGCGCGTGAGCAGCAGCTCGCCGATCGCGGCGGGCGTGCCGAAGCCGGTCTCGTACGGCGCGCCCTTGGCGTCGATGGCCTTCAGGCCCGAGCCGAGGATCGCGACGAGCAGCTCGACCGCCAGCGCGCCGGCGAAGACGATGCTGCCGACGCGCAGGCCCGGGCCGCCCGCTGCCCGGACGGGCTCGTCCTGTCCGCCGACGTACGCCACGACGAAGACGTAGAGCACCATGACGGCGCCCGCGTAGACGACGACCTGCGCGGCGGCGATGAACTCCGCGCGCAGCAGCAGGAACAGCGCCGCCAGCGCCACCAGGTGGCAGACGAGCGCCAGCACCGCGTAGAACGGGTTGCGCAGGGTGACGACGCCGATGGCGCCCGTGAGGGCGCCGATGGCGGCGATGAAGAAGAAGACTGGAGCCATGGTCGGACCGTTTCGGCGGCGCCGAGGCTACTCGCCCTCGGCGCGCAGAGGCGTGCGCTCGAAGGGCTCGGCGAGCAGCATCTCCTTGGTGAAGATGAGGTCGGACCGGTTGTAGTCGCTCATCTCGAAGTCGTTGCCCATCGTGATGGCGTCGAAGGGGCACGCGACCTCGCAGTAGCCGCAGAAGATGCAGCGCGAGAGGTTGATCTCGTAGACCGCGGCGTAGCGCTCACCGGCCGACACGCGGTTCTCCGGCGTGTTCTCGGCGGCGACGACGCGGATGCAGTCCACGGGACAGGCGGCGGCGCACAGCGAGCAGCCGACGCACTTCTCCAGCCCGGTGTCCTCGAACTTGTGGAGCCGGTGGCGGCCGCGGAAGCGCGGGTACACCGGGATCTTCTCCTCGGGGTAGGAGATGACGCTCACCGGCGCCACGGACTGGCGCAGCGTGGTCTTCAGACCACGCAGCGTCTCGCCGAAGGCGCGGTAGAAGCCGCCGGCACCGCCGGGGTCGGGGCCGTCGACGACGATGAGCTCGTCAGCGGAAGGAGGCCAAGGGGCCATTAGTCGGTCACCACCACGATGATCGCGGTCACAAGAGCATTGAGGGTGGCGAGCGGCAGCAGCACCTTCCACCCCAGGGACATGAGCTGGTCGTAGCGCAGGCGCGGGAACGTCGCGCGAGCCCAGACGAAGACGAAGATCAGGACCAGGGTCTTGGCGATCACGACGATCGGCTCGACCCAGCCGGGCGGGTGGATGCCGAAGGGCAGCCACCAGCCGCCGAGGAAGATCGTGACCATGATGAACGAGGCCACGATCATGTTGAGGTACTCGGCGAAGTAGTACGTGGCGAAGCGGCCGCCGCCGTACTCGGTGTTGTAGCCGCCGACCAGCTCGCCGTCGGCCTCGACGAGGTCGAACGGGGGGCGGTTGGTCTCGGCGAACGACGCGACCAGGAAGATCAGGAACCCGACGAACTGCGGGACGATGTACCACATGCCGGCCTGGGCCCGGACGATGTCGACGAGCGACAGCGACTGGGCGGTCATGACCACGCCCACGAGCGCCAGGCCCTGGGACACCTCGTAGGAGATGAGCTGCGCCGCGGCGCGCATCGAGCCCAGGAACGAGTACTTCGACCCCGACGACCAGCCGCCGAGCATGATGCCGTAGAACGCGATCGAGCCGAAGGCGAAGAGGTACAGCGGGCCGACCGAGGAGTCGACGCCGTACAGGCCGGTCCGCGTGCCGAAGATGTCGTGCACGTCGCCGAACGGGACGATCGCCAGCGCCCCGACGGCGGTGATGATCGAGATCAGCGGCGCGGCCGCGAACAGCCAGCCGATCGACGTCCGCGGGCGGAACTGCTGCTTGAACAGCAGCTTGCCGATGTCGGCGATCGGCGTCAGCGCGCCGTACGGGCCCACGCGGTTGGGGCCGTAACGGTTCTGCATGCGGCCCATGACCTTGCGGTCGGCCATCAGCGCGATCGGGACGATCTGCAGCCCGACGGCGAAGATGACGATCGCCTTGAGGATCTGCATCCACCAAGGCTCGAAGTAGATGACGTTCGCGAGGATCAAGAGGGGCCTTCGACTACGGGGTCACGGCGGTGGACGTCACGACGATCGGCTCGTCGACGGGCTCGGGCGCCGGATCCTTGCGGATCTCGACCAGCGGGCCGTCGACGCCGTTGCCTTCGAGGAACGCGCTGCCGGGCGGCACCGCCGCGCGGAGGCGGACGACCGCGTCCACGACCGCCTCGCCGCGGGCGCCGAGGACGACCTTGTCGCCGTCGGACAGCGCCATGCGCTTGGCGTCGGTGGGCGACAGCTCCACGCGGGGGCGGGCGCGCAGGAACTTCAGCGCCGGGGAGGCCGCGACCTCGGGGCCGGCCCAGATCGAGCGGTAGGTGCCCAGGCGCAGGCGCCCGTCGGCCTCCGGGCCGGCGTCCGGGGTCGCGGCGGCCGCGGGGGCCGACCCCGCCGCGGGCCAGCTCGTCGCCGCGTCGGCCAGCGGCCAGCGCAGGCCCTTGCCGCCGATGGCGTCCAGGGTCAGGCCGCCGTAGAACGGCACGGCGGCGAAGAGCTGCTGGGAGGCCATCGAGCCGGCGAGGACGCGCACGTCCACGTCGAGGCGCTTGGCGAGCTCCGACAGGATCCACCAGCCCGGCCGCGTCTCGCCCTGGCGGGCGATCGCCTGGCGCAGGCGCTGCAGGCGCCCGTCGGGGTGCACCACGGTGCCCTCGTGCTCGGCGTGGGACTCGGCGGGGAAGACGACGGTTGCGTGCTCGCGGATGCCCTCGGTGAGGTAGCCCGCGTGGGCGACGACGGTGGACGCGCGCTCCAGCGCGGCGTCCCACGTGGCGCGGTGGGGGTGCGTGGCGATGGGGTCGACGTCCAGCAGCCAGACGGCGGCCAGCTCGCCGGCGGCGCCGGCGACGGCCATCTCGCGCACGGTGCGCCCGGTGGCCTGCGCCGGGGCCAGGCCGGGGCCGGCGAACGGCAGGACGCCGGCCTCGCGCAGACCGCGGCCGTTGGCGGCCGACGGCACGCCCAGGAGGCCCACGCCGTCGCGGCCGCGCAGGCGCAGGTGATCCGCCAGCTCGACCAGCGCGGCAGCGCCGGCCGGGTCGGCCAGCACGCGCTCGCCGTAGAGCACGACGACGTCCTCGCCGCCGTCGCGCAGCAGCGCGACGAGCTCGGCGAGGACGCCGTCCCCACCCGCCCCCTCCGCGCCCTCGCGCAGCGCGCCGGCCAGCAGCGCCGCGGCGCGCGGCTCGTCACCGGGGGCGAAGCGGACGACCTGCTG
>JAWVGD010000538.1:0-4702 GCA_033855515.1 Baekduia sp. | reverse complement strand
CGCCTTCTGCGGGCGCGATGCCCGGCGGGACCGACCCGGAGATCGACAGCCAGGCCGCGCCACGCGCGGCGCCCTCGACGGCGGCCACGAAGCGCTCCCACGCCTCGGGCCCCGGCGCATCGCCCCGCTCGTAGAACTCGGTCATGGCGCGGCCGTCGGCGACCGACAGCGCGCTGCGGGACTCCCCGGGCGCCCACACGGCGTCGGCCGCGACGCCCTCACGCTCAAGCTCCTCGGCGATCCAGCGCCCGGCGTGGCCGGCCAGCAGCGCGACCGCGCGCACGTCCGCTCCGAGGGCCCGGGCCGCGCGGGCGGCGTTCAGCGCCTTGCCGCCGGCGCGCGCGACGACCCGCTGCGGCCGGTGGATCTCCCCGACGCGCACCACGTCGCTCAGGAAGAGCTTGTCGATCGACGGGTTCGGCGCGGCGCAGACGATCATCAGTCGATGAGCTTCTTCTCCATGCGGTTGATCGCCAGCCGCCAGGCCGCGAGGCCGAAGGCCACCATGAAGCCCAGATGCCACAGGTCTTCGAATCCGAGGCCGAAGACCGCGTGGCGCACGAGCTGCACGCAGTGGTAGAGCGGGTTGATCTCGGCGAGGGTTCGCGCCCATTGCGGCAGGCCGGAGATCGGGAAGAACGTGCCGGCGACCAGGAACAGCGGCGTGATGACCGTCGAGGTCACGTAGCTGAAGTTGTCGATCGACTTCATGACCGCCGAGATCACGATCCCGAACGACGCCCAGCCGAATCCCGCGACGAACGCGATGAACGGCACGAGCAGCATGCCGAACGAGGGGTTCAGGCCGAAGACCATCGCGACGATCAGCGGCGCGCAGCCGAAGACGCCCGACCGCGCGGCGATCCACAGCGCCTCGGCGGTCACGAGCTCCTCGGTGTCCACCGGCGCGGCGAGGATCGCGTCGTAGGTCCGTTGGTATTGGTATTTGACGAACGTGCCGAACATCGCCGGGAACACCGACGAGAACAGCACCGCCGTGGCCACCGTGCCGGTCCCGACGAACTGCACGTAGTCCAGGCCGTTGACCTTGGACACCAGCGAGCCGAAGCCGAAGCCGAAGGCCACGAGGTAGATCGTCGGCTCGACGGTCGAGGAGAACGTCGAGGCGCGCCAGTAGGACCCGAAGTTGACGACCTCTCGGACGAGGACGCCCATGAGCGCCGCGCGGTCCAGGCGCCCGGGGCGCCGGGTGGGCGTGGTGACGGCCATCAGGCGATCTCCTCGCCGGTCAACAGGACGAACACGTCTTCCAGCGTCGCCACCCGGCGCTCGCCGTCGGGTGCCTCGCCGTTGAGGTTCTCGGCGCGCAGGATCGTCACCGAGGTGCCGGTGCGCCGCGTCGGCCAGCCGCGCCCGCGGGCGTCGTCCTCGACCTCGCGCAGCCGGGCCGGCGGCCCGTAGACCTCCAGCGCCTCGCGGCCGGCGTGCTCGGAGACGAGGTCGCTCGGGCGCCCGACCGCCACGGCCTGCCCCTTGGAGACGACCACGACGGTGTCGGCGAGCCGCTCGGCCTCCTCGATGTAGTGCGTGGACATCAGGATCGAGGCCCCTTCGGTGCGGAGCCGGTCGATGAGCGCCCACAGCTCCTGGCGGACCTGCGGGTCCAGGCCGACGGTCGGCTCGTCGAGCAGCACGAGCCGCGGTTGGTGCACGAGCGCCCGCGCGATCAGCAGCCGCCGGCGCATGCCGCCCGAGAGCTCGCCGACCTTGGCCCCGCGCCGGTCGGTGAGGTTGGCGATCTCCAGCGCGCGCTCGATCGCCGCCTTCCGGTCGGCCCGGCCGATCCGGTAGAGGTACGTGAAGACCAACAGGTTCTGCTCGACGGTGAGCGTCACGTCGAGGTTGTCGAGCTGCGGCACGACGCCCATCTCGGCGCGCGCGGCCTTCGAGTCGCCCGGCAGCCGGTGGCCGAGGACCTCGATCTGGCCCTCGTCGGCGATCGCCTGGGCGGTCAGCAGCTTCATGGTGGTGGACTTGCCGGCGCCGTTGGGGCCGAGGAGCCCCACGCAGGTGCCGTCGGGCACGATGAGGTCGAGGCCGGCGACGGCGGTGACATCGCCGTAGTGCTTGACGACGCCCTGCAAGCGGATGGCGGGGGAGCGGGAGGACACGATCTCCGACCGTACACGCCCGCTCCCGCGAAGCCTTGGTGAAACGGGAACGGGCACCGAGCGACCGTCGTCGCTCGGTGCCCGCGCACCGTGGATGTCCCCTCCGGTGGGAGGCGTATATATGGCGAAGGTTCGACTCGCGATCCTTGGCGGTCCCGATATCGCCGGCGTCGCGCTCCCTCCAGAAGCGACGCTCGAGCTCAGGGCCGACCCGTCCGTGGGTCGTATTCGCCTATGACTTCTCTCCTAGTGTCGGTCGGGCTGCCGGGACCTGGAGTGCAGTTCCTGCCCGAACGGACGTCTGTCCTATTCGGCTCCGGCAAGCCTTGCGGAAAGGGCCCGGATGTGGTCACTCCCGAGCCGGTCGGCGAAGACGAACGGCAGCGTGCTCACGGCCGCGACCGCCTCGCGCCGCAGCCGGGCCAGCTGCGCCTGCTGCGTCCGGACCCGCCCGGCCGCCGCCAGCGCGGCGTGCGCGGCGGGGGCCGGGAGTGCCCCGTCGGCCGCTCGCACCCGCGCGACGTCGCCGGCGCCGAGGCGCCGTGGCCACACGGCGTTGACGACGATCGCGTCGAAGTCGCGGCCGACGCGCTCGGCGACCCAGCCTTCGAGCTCGAGCGTCTCGCTGACGGCCAGCTCGCCCGGCAGCGCGACGGCGACCAGCGCGGTCCGCGCCGGGTCGGCCAGCGCCGCGTCGACCGCCCGCGCCTGCCCGGCGATCGGGCCGATGCGCGCGATGTCGGCGAAGGTCCGGGGCGTGCGCAGCAGCCCGAGCCCGTGGCCGGAGGCCGGCGCGTCGAGGATCACCGTGTCGTAGGTGCGCGCCTCGCGGCGCCAGCGCCGCGCCTCGCCCAGCTCCCAGGCCTTGGTGATCGTCACGAGCTCTCGGGCGCCGGGCGCGGCGGTCACGAACCCCGCGAAGGCGCCCGACCGCGCCAGCGGTCCCACCAGTCGGCGCGGAAGTTGGCGCCCCAGCCACTCCTCCAGCGCGGCGTGTGGGTCGATCGTGGTGGTCCACAGCCCGTCGGCCACCTGGACCTCCGCGCCCGGCCGGCCCGCGCCGGCCCCCAGCAGGCCGGGGACGCGCGCCTGCCCGGCGACCTCGGCGATGATCGTCGCGCGCCCCCGCGCAGCCGCCGCGAGGCCCAGCGCGGCGGCCACGGTCGTGCGCCCTGTGCCGCCCTTGCCCGTGACGACCACGAGCCCTGTGTCGACCAGGTGCTTCAGGACCGGCTGCTGTCGGCTGGCAGGCTCATCCATCTCCTGGGGGTGTACGTAGCCACTTGAAACCAGGAACATGCCAGACACGGACCCGCGAGACGCCTATCTCCGCTGCGCCGCGCTGCAGCGTCGCCATGACCCGACCTTCCACCTCGCCACCCAGGCGCTGGGTCGCGACGTGCGCCCGGCGGTCCATGCGCTGTACGGGTTCCTGCGCGGCGCCGACGAGCTGGTCGACGGCCCGCAGCGCGCGCCGACCCCCGAGGGGCGCCGGGCGGCGCTGGACGCGTGGGAGGCCGAGCTGGAGCGCGGCCTGTCGCAGGGCGGCAGCGAGCACCCGGTCATCGCCGCGCTCGTCGACGCCGGCGAGCGCCACGCGCTGCCGCTGGGCGAGCTCGGTGTCTACATGGACTCGATGCGCGTCGACTGCGACGGACGGGTCCGGCTGCGCACCCGTACCGAGCTCGACACCTACATGAACGGCAGCGCGGGCGCGGTCGGGCGGGTCATGGCGCCGCTGATCGGCGTGCGGCAGGACCGGCGGGAGGACGTCGCGCGCCTCGGCGTCGCCTTCCAGCTCACGAACTTCCTGCGCGACGTGGGCGAGGACTTCGCGATGGACCGCGTCTACCTGCCCGGCCTCGACGAGCACGCGCTGGCCCAGCGCCGCCGGGCGCCCGCCCCGCACGACGAGACCCGCCGCGCCCGCGAGCTGCTCCACGGGTCGGCCCGCGCGGTGCTCAGCGCGTGCGCGCCGCGCGCCCGGCCCGGGATCGCCCTGGCGTGTGCGGTCTACCGGTTCTACCTCGGCCGCATCGAGCGCCGCGGGTTCGTGACCGCGTGACGGTCCGCGCCACCGCCCGCGGGGCGCAGCGCACGTCGCTGGACGGCGAGCGCGCCGACGTCGTGATCTGCGGCGCCAGCTTCGCCGGGCTCGCCGTCGCCCGGGAGCTGGCGCGGGGGAGCCACCCACCCATCGACGTCCTCGTCCTCGACCGCTACGAGATCGGCGAGCGGGCGACCTCGGCGTGCGCGATCCCGACGCCGTGGCTGGCGGCGATGGGCGTCGAGGAGGCCGCGCGCCAGGAGCTGCCCGGCATGTCGTTCACCACGCCGCACGGCCGGGTCCGCTACCGGCTGCCGTGGACCTGGACGAGCTTCGACTACCGCCACCTCTGCCGGCTGCTCTGGGCCCAGTGCGGCCAGGCGCGCTTCGCGACGGCGGTCGTGCACGGACGCACCGGCGACACCGTCCACACCGACCGCGGCGACGTCACCGCGCCGCTGCACGTCGACGCCTGCGGCTGGCGCCGGGTGCTTGCCGACCCGCACGTCCAGCCGCCCGAGGC
>JAWVGD010000537.1:0-15367 GCA_033855515.1 Baekduia sp. | reverse complement strand
ACTGCTCGATCAGCGCGCGGAACGACACGAGCCGGTTCAGGCCCATCGAGCTCCGCAGGACGTGGCGGTTGACGACCGTCCCGTGGCGGCGGCGGCGGGAGACGATCCCGTCGTCCGACAGCGACTGCAGCGCCGCGCGGATCGTCGTCCGGCTGACGCCGATCTGCGCGGCGAGCTGCGCCTCGGGCGGCAGCCGGCCCTCGGGGAACGCGTCGTTGTGGATCGCCTTCAGCAGCTCGTCGCGCACACGGCCGCTCAGCGAGCGCGTGTCCAGGCGCTCGAGTGCGGCGTCCGTGCTGTCGGCCGAAGCGGCGATGACCCAATGGTATGACCAGAGGCGGCGGGTCGGCCGCCCGGCGGGGTCCGGGACAGGGAGCGTGCACGCGCACGCGCCCTGCCCGGACGCCTCCGGTTCCGGCGGAGGCCTACTTCAGGCCGTTGCGCTTGGCCACGAGCTGCAGGCGCTCGGGGAAGTCGCTGATGATGCCGTCGACGCCGAGGTCGATCACGTGCTGCATCGTCGCCTCGTCGTCGACCGTGTAGGGGACGACCCGCAGGCCGTCGTCCTGGAGCTGCGGCACCGCCGGGCCGTGGTAGAACGACGGGTCCTGACGCGTGTAGTCGTCGAGCGAGTCGACATGGGCCTGCGTCGGGTCGTGGACCTGCCAGTTGGCGGAGACGACGTCGGCGTGCGCCGCTCGGACGAGCTTGCCGAGGTCCCTGTAGTCCCACCAGTCGAGGCCGCCGGTCCACGGCGACTTGACCGACGGATCGCCGATGACCGCCTCCAGCGAGCACTCGTCGCTGATGTCGTCGCAGTTGGAGCCCTTGTCGCCGGGGCCGAACGGCACGCCGAACTGCCACACCAGCGCGACGGTCTCGATGCTCGGGTCCAGCCGCTTGGAGAGCCGGATCGTGCGCCAGTCGAAGGACTGGATCATGGCGCGGTCCTGCAGGTCGTTGGCCTGGATGGCGCCGACGAGCTTGGCGGTGAACTGGTCGTAGGGGACGGTGTCGTCGACGGTCGGCGAGATCTTCGTCTCGATGTTGAACCGCACCGCGTCGTCACCGCGGTGCTTGACGAGGTCGAAGACCTCCTGGAGCGTCGGCATCCGCTGCACGCCCTGGCTGACCTGGTCGGGGAAGCCGGGATCGAGGTGGCCGCAGTCGAGCGTCTTGATCTGGGCCAGCGTCAGGTCCCTGATGTTCTTGCCGACGTACGGGAATGCCGGGTCGCCGGGCGTCGCGGGCGCCGTGTCGAAGCAGTGCACGCCGTTGATCTGGCGGTTGTGGGAGACGACGAGCACGCCGTCCTTGGTCACCCCGGTGTCGAGCTCCAGCGTGTCGACGTGGTGGTCCAAGGCGTACGAGAACGACGCGAGCGTGTTCTCGGGCCGCACGCCGCGTCCGCCGCGGTGCGCCTCGACGTCGAACGGCGACGGGAGCGCGGCGGGCAGCTCCACGCCCTTGGCGGCGAGCACCTCGCGCAGGCGGTCCGGGTAGTCGCTGATCAGGCCGTCGACGCCCCAGTCGACGAGCTTGCCCATCTCGGTCTTGTCGTCGACCGTCCAGGGGATGATCGGGAGCCCGACGTCGTGCGAGGACTTGATGGTCTTCTGCGTCGTCGACGTCGAGACCGGCGAGAGGACGTCGGCCTTCAGCTGCCGGGCGACGACCAGCGCGATCGAGCCATCCTCGATGGCGTTCTTGGAGGTGATCTGGTAGCCGGCCGTCCACGCGGAGCCGGGCTGGACGTTGGAGGGCTGCACCAGCGCGACGCGCCGCAGCGACGGCGCGACGCGGCGCGCGATCTTCAGCGTCCGCCAGTCGAAGGACTGCAGCAGGCTGCGACGGGTGACGTGCGCCTTGCGGATCTCGGTGATGACCTTGCGCGTGAACGTGTCGGGGTCGACGGTGTCGCCGGGCACGGTCGGGTCGATCTTCGTCTCGATGTTGAACTGCACGTCCTTGGCCCCGTAGCGGCCGGCCAGGGCGAAGACCTCGGAGAGCTTGGGCATGCGCGTGCCCGGGACGGCCTCCTGCGTGCCGACATAGGGATCGGTCGCGGGGTCGTCGGGGTGGCGCGAGCCGCAGTCCAGGGTGCGGATCTGGGCGTAGGTCAGCTCGTGGATGAGCTTCCCGATGTACGGATTGCTCGGATCACCACCGCACTCGAGCTTGCTGATGCGGCGCTCGTGGCTGACGACGACGATGCCGTCCTTCGTCACGCCGGTGTCGAGCTCCAGGGTGGTCACGCCGAGGCGCAGCGCGTTGCCGAACGACGCGAGCGTGTTCTCGGGCCGCAGCCCGCGGCCGCCGCGATGGGCCTCGAGGTCGAAGCCGCCGGCGTGGGCCGCCGGGGCGGCGCCGGCGAGCGCCGCGAACGTGAGCGCCGCCGCTACCGCGCGGGCTCGGGTGGATCGATGCATCGTGGTCCTCTCGATGGTCGTATGGGACCAGCGCATCCTTCGTCGGAACGGGTGTCTTCGACGTGACCGCCCCGTTGCGCTGGCGTGAACGGTCGGTGACCGCGGCGGCCGGACGACGGGCCGCAGGTGTGACGCTCCCCTGTCCCGGGGCGTAGTGTCGGCATGGTGTCCGTACGACGACGTGCCGTTCTGTCGCTGACCGTCGCGCTCGCGGCACTGCTGCCGCCGGCGGCCGCCGAGGCGGCCGCGCCCAAGCGCGCACGGCTCGTCGCCTTCGGCTCCTGCCAGGCGCTCGTGGGCTACGCGCGGGCCAACGCCGCCCGCACCGGCGGCGGCGTCGGGGTGCCGGTGCGGGCGCTGGGCGCGGCGCCGCAGACGCTCGCGCGGCCCGGCCAGCAGCTCGCCACCGCCCAGCCGCTGACCGATCAGAGGAGCGGCGAGGTCGCGCCGTCGGCCTCCGGAGGCGCGCCGCCGGCCCCGGCGTTCTCGGGCACGAACGTCCAGGAGACGGGCATCGACGAGCCCGACATCGTCAAGACCGACGGCCGCAGCGTCCTCGTCCTCGCCGGGGATCAGCTGCGGGTCGTCGACGTCACCGGCGCCGCGCCGGTCCAGGTCGGCACGCTGGCGCTCGAGCCCGGTGCGGCCCATCAGCTGCTGCTGCGCGGCGACCGGGCCCTGATCCTGTCCTCGACGTACGGCGTCGCGTCCACCGACGTCCCGCCGGCCGGCGGCCGGCCCGTGGGCGTGGCGGCCCCGCGGATCGCGCCGGCGCCCGTGGCCGCCGGCCCCACGACCGTGCTCACCGAGGTCGACCTGACCGACCGGACCGCCCCGAAGGTCGCCCGCACGATGACGCTCGACGGGCGCTACGTCGACGCGCGCATGACCGGATCGACGGTCCGCGTCGTAGTCGACTCGACGCCCGCACCGACCGTCCGGCCGTTGCAGCGCGCGCCGCTGCGCACGTTCGTCCCGGCGACGACCATCCGCAGCCGCATCTCGCACCGCACGTTCCGTCGCGGCGTCGTCGGCTGCACCGACGTGCGCCACCCCGACGCGTTCTCCGGCCTGGACCTGCTGACGGTCCTGACCGTCGACCTCGACCGGGGCCTCTACAACGTCGATCGCGATGCGATCATGGCCGGCGCCCAGACGGTCTACGCCTCCGACAAGAGCCTGTACGTCGCCAGCCAGCGCTACGTCCGGGGGCTGCAGGACACCGGCGACGTCCCCGGTTCGATGCGCACGGAGATCCATCGCTTCGACGCGTCCACCGCTGGGACGACGACGTACGCGGGGTCGGGCAGCGTCCCGGGCTTCGTGCCCAACGCCTACGCCCTGTCGGAGGCCGACGGCGCGTTGCGCGTCGCCTCGACCGACGAGCCGGCGTGGCTGCCCGACGGTCCGCCGTCGCCCGCCGAGAGCTACGTCACGGTCCTGGCCCAGCAGGACGGCGCGCGCCTGGGGCAGGTGGGGCAGGTCGGCGGCCTCGGCAAGGGCCAGCGCATCTACGGGGTGCGGTTCGCCGGACCGGTGGGCTATGTCGTGACGTTCAAGCAGGTCGATCCGCTCTACACGCTGGATCTGTCGTCGCCGACGGCGCCGCGCGTCGCCGGCGCGCTGGAGATCCCCGGCTACTCGGCCTACCTGCACCCGATCGGCGACGGGCTGCTGCTCGGCGTGGGGCAGGAGGTCTCGGCCGACGGCCGCCCACAGGGGACGCAGGTGTCGCTCTTCGACGTGTCCGACCTCGCCGCACCCAAGCGCGTCCAGCACGTGGTCTTCGGCCACGGCTCCTCCGACGCGGAGTTCGACCCGCACGCGTTCCTCTGGTGGGCGCCGGCTCAGACGGCTGTCCTGCCGCTGACCAGCTACGACGACAGCGGCGATCCCGCCTCCGGCTTCGTCGGCGCGGTCGGGCTGCACGTCACCGCCGGCGCGATCACCGAGACGGGCCGCGTGACGCACGGCGATGCGGCCCAGCGTGCGCCGATCGCCCGGTCGCTCGTGATCGGTGACCGCCTCTACACGCTCTCCTACCTGGGGCTCGGCTCCGCGCGCCTGGACACGCTGGCGCCGGTCGCCTTCCTGCCGTTCGGATAGCAATCGGACCATCGCGCATGGTCGCGGCGCAGGCGGGCACACCAGACCCATGGCGCCCGAGCCCGGACGCTGGACGGTGGTGGCGACGCCGGAGCAGATCGCCGTCCTGCGCAGCGAAGTGACCCAGTACGCCCAAGCGGTGGGCGTGGCCGTCGCTCGGCTCGGAGATGTCCGCCTCGCCGTGTCGGAGGCCGCGACCAACGCGGTCCTGCACGCCTACCGTGACCGCGACCCGGGCGAGATCCGCGTCCGCGCCCACGTCGACGACGGCCTGCTGACGATCGTCGTCGAGGACGACGGCTTCGGCCCGTTGCCGCGCCCCGACAGCCCGGGTCTCGGCCTCGGGCTGCCGACGATCGCGTCGGTCGCCGACGTCGTCGAGCTGTCGGCGGGCAAGGCCGCCGGCGCCCGGTTGTGCATGCGGTTCGCCACCGGCTAGGGGGAACGCTGGCCCAGAGGGCCAGGTTCCCTTGCGGGTGTTCGCCCAGGGGGCGAAACCCGCGGCAGGGTAGGGACCTAGCGCGCCACGATCGAGCTTCAGCGGTGCAGGCCCACGCCGGTCGCCACGAACGCGATCCCGGTCGCCTCGCGCAACGAGGGGATCTGCGCGAGGACGACGACGCCGACGAGCGCCGCGGTGGCGGGCAGTAGCGACACCATCAGCGAGTAGGTCGCCCGCGGCAGCCGCGACAGCGCGAGCTGGTCGCACACGTAGGGGATCACCGAGGAGCTGATCCCGACGCCGGCGCCGGCCAGCAGCGCGACGGGGTCGGTCAGCGCGGGGGCCGCCGCCCAGAACGTGAGCGGCGTGACCACCACGGCCGCGACGAGCATCGCGGCGCCGAGGCCGTCGATCCCGTCGAGCGCCGGCCGCTTGGCCACGCGGTCGGCCAGGACGATGTAGAGCGCGAAGAAGCCGGCGTTGGCGAACGCGAGCGTCAGGCCGAGGCCGCCGCCCGCCAGGTGCACGCCGGTGAGCGCGTAGACGCCGGCGACGGCGACCGCGAGCGCGGCGACGTTGCGGGCGCTGTGGGCGCCCAGGGCCGCCAGCGCGATGACCGGCAGGAACTCGATCGCCGCCACGGTCGCCAGCGGCAGCCGGTCGATCGACAGGTAGAAGCAGCAGTTCATCAGCGCCAGGCACGCGCCCCAGGCCAGCAGCAGGCGGCGTCCGGAGCGGTCGAGCGCCCGCGCCGCACGCCACGGCCGGCGCCAGGCGGCGAAGACGAGCGCGGCGACGGCGATCCGCAGCCAGGCCACGCCGAGGACGTCGACGCGCACGAAGAGCAGGACCGCGAAGGCGGGGCCGAGGTAGTGGAAGATCGCGCTGCCCACGAAGTAGGCGTGGGGTGGAGGCTGCCGGGACACGCCACAGACTCTTCCGCGGTCAACGGCTCGAAGCCAGGGCTGTTCGACGGTAGTCTCGTGCGCATGGCGACGATGCGAAGGCCTGCGGCGAGTTCCGCCGTCGTTGATCTCGACGACACCGATCGGGCGCTCCTGGTCGAGCTGCAGCGCGACGCCCGGCTGAGCCTCGCCGAGCTCGGGCGCCGCGTCGGGCTGTCGCCGCCCGCGGTCGGCGAGCGCGTGCGCCGCCTGACCGACGAGGGCGTCATCCGCGGCTTCCGCACCGACGTGGACCCGCGGGCGCTCGGCTACGCGCTCAGCGCGATCGTCCGCGTGCGACCGGCGCCGCGCCAACTGCAGAAGGTCGCCGAGCTGGCGCGCGCGACGCCCGAGGTGGTCGAGTGCCACCGCATCACCGGCGAGGACTGCTTCTTCCTGAAGGCCCACGTCCGCGACGTGGAGCACCTGGAGGAGGTCATCGACCGCTTCGCCTTCCACGGGCAGACCACGACGTCGGTCATGCAGACCTCACCGGTCCCGGCGCGCGGCGTGGCGGTCACGCTCGACTGACGGCGACGGGCGCGCCCTCGGGTCGGCGTGGCACGCCGGCGCGAAGGCGCCGGGCGTGCCCGGCACCTTCGCGATCCCGCGGAGCTCAGCTGCGGTGGGCGACCACCTGGAAGATCGACAGGAAGCCGCTCTCGAACCCACGGCGCGCGGCCCGCAGGTACAGCCGCCAGACGCGCACGCGCTCCTCGCCGCCGAGCCGGATCGCCTCCGGCAGGTTGTCGTCGAACTTGCGCGACCAGTGGCGCAGCGTCTCGGCGTAGTCCTCCCGGAAGCCCTCGGCGTGGGTGATCTCCAGGCCGGCGCCCTCGAGCGCGAACGAGATGCGCGACAGGTGCAGCGGCGCGGCGTCGGGGAACACGTAGCGCTCGGAGAACGGGCCCGCCTCCGGGTCGCCGTGGCGCAGGCGGGCGATGCCGTGGTTCAGCAGCCGGCCGCCGGGGCGCAGCATCTCGCGCAGGTGCCGCGCGTAGTTGTCGATGTTGCCGCTGCCGACGTGCTCGACCATCCCGATCGAGGCGATCGCGTCGAACGGCTCGGTGTGCAGCTCGCGCCAGTCCATCACCTTGATGTCGACGCGGTCGGCGACACCCGCCTCCTCGGCGCGCTGGCGCGCCCGCTGCGCCTGGGGCTCCGACAGCGTGATCCCGGTGACGTGGACGCCGTGCTGCACCGCGGCGTGGACCGCGAAGGCGCCCCAGCCACAGCCGACGTCCAGCACGCGCTCGCCCTCCTTGAGCCCGAGCTTCGTGCAGACGAGCTCGCGCTTGACGAACTGGGCCTCCTCGAGCGTCGTGGCGCCGCGCGAGAAGACGGCGCAGGAGTACGTCATCGAGTCGTCGAGGAAGAGCGCGAAGTAGTCGTTGGAGACGTCGTAATGGTGGCGGACCGCGGCGCGGTCGCGCAGGATGCTGTGGCGGCGGCCGCGCGGGCGCAGCTCGGCGGTCGGCGGCTTGGGCGGCAGCACCAGGCCGGTGGAGCGGACCGCCGCCGCGACCAGGCGTGCCTTGGCGCGCCCGTCGAGCGCCGGCGGCTTCCAGGCGTCGAGCAGCTCGAGCGTGGCGTCGAGGTCGTCGACGTCGAGCGCCCCGGCGACGTAGGCGCGGCCGATGCCGAGCTGCCCGGGGGCGCGGAGCGCGTGGGCGAGCGCCTGCGGCGACTTGACGCGGAACGTCGTCGCGATCGTGCCGTTGGTGGGTGGCAGCGTGCTGCCGTCCCAGAACTCGATCGCGAAGGGGCGGTCCGGCAGCGCGCGCGCCAGCTCGTCGCGCAGAGGGGTGGAGCGAGAGAGGGCCATAGGCCCAGAACTTAACCAAGCTGACTAGACTCGCCGCATGCTCCAGGAGGAACGCCCCGTCTCCGAGGCGCCCGACGTGGTGCCCGCCGGCTCGGAATTCGTCCAACCGGTCGAGCGCGAGTGGCTCGATCGCCTCGCCACCGGAACCGTCACGATCCTGCCGTTCTTCGCCCTGGCCTACGCCGCCTGGCACTCCTGGCAAGGCCTGTTGCGCTGGAGCGACGTCGTGATCTTCGTCGTCGCCTACGTCCTCACCGGCCTCGGCGTGACGGTCGGCTTCCACCGGCTGTTCACCCACCGGAGCTTCAAGACCTCCAAGCCGGTCCGCGCCGCTCTGGCCATCCTCGGCTCGGCCGCGATCGAGGGCCCGGTGACCGCCTGGGTCGCCGACCATCGCAAGCACCACGACTTCTCCGACCAGCTCGGCGACCCGCACAGCCCGCACGTCGAGCACGGCCACGGGTTCGGCGGGGCGCTGCGCGGCCTGCTGCATGCGCACATGGGCTGGCTGTTCATCCACTCCCACCGCGGGGCCAAGGAGCGCTACGCCCGCGACCTGCGCGCCGAGCCGATGATGATGACCATCGACCGGCTCTTCCTGGTCTGGGCGCTGGGCGGCCTGGGGCTGTGCTTCCTGGCGGGCTGGGCGCTCGGCGGCTCGGTGCACGCGGGCCTCACCGGCTTGCTGTGGGGCGGCGGCGTGCGGATGCTCGTCGTCCACCACGTGACGTACTCCATCAACTCGATCTGCCACTTCACCGGCCGGCGCCAGTTCAAGACGCCCGACGAGTCACGCAACGTGTGGTGGCTGGCGCCGTTCACCTTCGGCGAGTCGTGGCACAACAACCACCACGCGTTCCCGACCTCGGCGCGCCACGGCATGAGCCGCCGCCAGCTCGACTTCTCCGCCTACGTCATCTGGACGCTGGAGAGGCTCGGGCTCGCCTGGGACGTCGTGCGCATCCCGCCGGAGCGGATGGCCGAGAAGGCCGCGAGCCCGCCGCAGCCGGCGCCGGCGTAGCGCTTGTAGCGCTGTTTGGGATCTCCTTGGCTCGTCGCGTCCGGTAAGCCGGCACGAGGGGGCTTCTCGGGCTCAGCCTAGGCTTTCGCGCGTGCGCGGATGAGTGCATCGATGCCGTCGAGGATGCGTTCGAGGCCGAACGCGAACTCGTCGTCGGGCGGGTCGGCGTGGTCGAAGACGCCCGCGTCGAGGACCGCGTGCAGCGCGGGGAAGCGGTCCGGGTCGGTCAGCCGCCGCAGCGTGTCGCTGTAGCTGCGCATCGCGTCGTGCGGGGTGACGGCCGCGTCGAGGAAGTGCGCCTGCACCTGGGCCATGAGGGTTACGTGGTTCCGGACGTAGCCGCTCAGCATCATGACCACCGACGCCTTCTCGGCCTCGAACAGGCCGGTGTCGCGCATGCAGCGCAGCGCGTCCTCGAACCACGCGACCGAGTTGGGGCCGAGCGGCGGCCCGGTGATCGGGACGTGCGTCGTCCACGGGTGGGCGCGCATCGCCTCGACCGACCACCAGGCCCAGCGCGCGAGCCCCGCGCGCCAGTCCTCGCCCGGCGTGGCCGGCGGCATCGTGCCGAGCGCGGTGTCGACCATCAGCGTGAGCAGCTCGTCCTTCGACTCGACGTAGCGGTAGAGCGACATCGCGGACGAGCCCAGTTCCCGCGCGACCCGGTTCATCGAGACCGCGGCGAGGCCGTCGGTGTCGGCGACCGCGATCGCCGCGGCGACGATCCGGTCCAGGCCGAGCCCTGGCTTGGGGCCCTTCGTCACGCGCGCGCGAACGCCCCACGCCGCCGCGATCCCCGCTGGCAGCCCGCTCTCGCTGTCGTCGTCCATCGTCTCTGCTGTCACGTCGTCGGTTGACCCGACGCGCTCAATTGCGTATACCTTACGCAATACCGCGTAGGGGTTACGCAGAAGACTATCGCGAACCGTGACCGAGACCAGCGAGAAGACCACACATGACCCACGAGACGGCAATCGAGGCGATCGGCCTCGAAAAGTCCTACGGCAACATGAAGGTGTTGGACGGCGTCGACCTGCGCGTGCGGCGCGGGACCGTCTTCTCGCTGCTCGGCCCCAACGGCGCGGGCAAGACGACGACCGTGAAGATCCTCTCGACGCTCGTCACGGCGGACGGCGGTCGCGCTCGCGTCGGCGGCCACGACGTCGTGGCCGACCGGCACCGCGTCCGCCGCAGCATCAGCCTGACCGGCCAGTACGCGGCGGTCGACGAGCTGCAGACAGGCGAGGAGAACCTGCGCATGATGGGCCGACTGGCCGGCCTGCGGCGGGAGCAGGCTCGCCGCGGAGCCGGAGAGCTGCTTGAGCGCTTCGACCTCGTCGACGCCGGCCAGCGGAAGGTGGCGACCTACTCCGGCGGGATGCGCCGCCGCCTCGACCTCGCCGCCAGCCTCGTCACCCGTCCGGTCGTCCTCTTCCTCGACGAGCCGACGAGCGGCCTCGACCTCCGCAGCCGGCAGGCGATGTGGGATGTGATCGGGGAGCTGGTCGGCGGCGGCGTGACGGTCTTCCTCACTACGCAATACATCGAAGAGGCGGACCAGCTCGCGGACCGCATCGCCGTCATCCACGGCGGCCGCGTCGTCGCCGAAGGCACCTCTGCAGAGCTGAAGCAGCGCGTTGCCGGGCCGCGCCTCGACCTGACGCTCGCCGACGCCCGGGCCTACGAGGCCGTCGCCCGGGCGCTCGGCGAGCGCGCGGTCCACCGCGACGAGGTCCGCCTGACGCTCGGCGTCGCGACCGACGGCAACGCGGGGCGGGTGCGCGACCTGCTCGACGAGGTCGACCCCGAGCGCGACGCGGTCGCCTCGTTTGCGATCCACCGAGCGACGCTCGACGACGTCTTTCTCGCCCTGACCGGTCGCGTCGCCGAGCCGGCCACCGAACCGAGGACCGACGAGGAGGCCGCCCATGTCTGATGCGCTGACCTTGTCGGGGCGATGCCTGCGCCTCTCGCGCCGCAACATCGAGGCGCTGCTGACCTCGCTGATGCTGCCGATCATGCTGATGCTGGTGTTCGTCTACCTCTTCGGCGGCGCGATACAGATCGGCACGAAGTACGTGACCTACGTCGTCCCCGGCGTGCTGCTCCTGTGCGCCGGCTACGGCGCCTCGATCACCGCGGTCAGCGTCTCCAACGACATGACCGGCGGGATCGTCGACCGCTTCCGCTCGCTCGACGTCGGCGGCGGGCCGGTCCTCGCCGGCCACGTGACGGCCAGCGTCGTGCGCAACGCGGCCTCGACCGCGCTGGTCCTCGGCGTCGGCCTCCTGATCGGCTTCCGACCGCACGCCGATGTGCTCCACTGGCTCGCGGCGGGCGGCGTGCTGCTGCTGTTCGTCCTCGCGCTCTCGTGGTTCGCGGCGGTCATCGGCCTGCTCGCGAAGACCCCCGAGGGCGCCAACGGCTTCACGTTCTTCGTGATGTTCCTGCCGTACCCGAGCAGCGCATTCGTCCCGATCCACACAATGCCCTCGTTGATCCAGGGCTTCGCCGAGCACCAACCCGTCACGCCGGTGATCGAAACGCTCCGCAGCTTGCTGCTGGGCACCCCGGCGGGGTCAAGCCCATGGCAGGCAATCGCTTGGTGCAGCGGCATCCTGGTCGTCTCGATCACGCTCGCCGCCACGCTGTTTGACCGGCGCACGCGCTGACGGGCTTAGCGCCCGCGCCGCTCCTACGCCACCGGCCGCAGGTGCCGGTACGGCTCCTCGCCGTCCCGCAGCGCCCGGACGACGCCCTGCACCACGTTCTCGCCGCCGATCGCCTTGCCGTCGGTGACGGCGGCGACGATGCCGCGCTTGCGCTCGACGAGCTCGGCCATCGTCTCGTCGATCGTGTTGGCCGCCAGGAGGTACCAGGCGGTGACGGCGTCGTGCTGGCCGATGCGGTGACATCGGTCCTCGGCCTGGTCGTGCAGCGCCGGCGTCCACTCGAGCTCGAGGAACGCGACGTTGGACGCGCGCGTCAGCGTGATGCCCTGCGCGGCGACGCGCGTGGCGCACACGATGAGCTGCGGGCCGTCGGGCTCCTGGAAGGCGCGGACCGACGCCTCCCGCGCCTCGATCTTGTCGCGGCCGAACAGGTGCGCCGCGTCCGGGAAGCGCTCCAGGACCGCCTCCTGCACCTCGCGATGGCGGGCGAAGACCACGAGCGGCTCGCCGGACGCCAGGAAGTCGTGGATCCACGCCAGGGCGGCATGGAGCTTGCCGCGCGCGGCCAGGCGCTGGAGCGCGCCGAGCTGGGCCAGGCGCTCGGCGCGCAGCGTCGCCGCGATCTTCGAGTTGAGGTCCGAGAGCTCCAGCGGCTGGGAGCGCAGCCACTCGATGACGTCGCGCTCGGCGACGCGGTACTCGCGCTCGTTGTCCAGTGAGACCGGCACGACCACCTGGCGCTTGGCCGGCAGCTGCGGCAGGACCTCGCTCTTGAGCCGTCGCACGAAGCAGCGGCGGCGCAGATGCCAGTGGAGGCGCTCCTCGGTCAGGACGCCCTGGAACTGGCGCGAGAACCGGGCCCCGGAGCCGAACTCGTCCAGGCGGCCGATGATCCGCAGCTGGGAGATGAGCTCCTCGGCGTGGTTGAGCACCGGCGTGCCGGTCAGCGCGACCCGCAGCCCGCCGCGCGGGACGGCCTCGGCGAGCTTGCGCACCGCCTGCGTGCGCTTGGCGCGCGGGTTCTTGCAGTAGTGCGACTCGTCGATCACGACGGCCTTGGGACGCATCCGGCTGAGGTGCTCGCGGTGCTTGCCGACGACCTCGTAGTTGATGATCGTGATGTCGCCGGTCTTGGGCACCGCGACGCCGCCCTCGACGACCTGCACGGTGCGGTGCGGCAGCCAGTGGTGGGTCTCACGCAGCCAGTTGAGCTTCAGCGAGGCCGGGCAGACCACGATCGCGGGATAGGCGTCGTCGGCCTCGAGCGCCGCCAGCGCCTGGACGGTCTTGCCCAGGCCCTGCTCGTCGGAGAGGAACACGCGCCGCGCGTCCAGGACGTAGCGCACGCCGGCCCACTGGAACGGCTGCAGCTCGCCGCCGAGGCGGTCGACGATCTCCTCGATCGGCGCCGCCTCGGTCGCCTTGGAGCGCCGGATCGCCGAGGCGGCCTCGGCGGCCTCCTCGCGCAGGTCCTCCAGCGCGTGCTCGGCCGGCGCGTCGACGTCGACGCCGTGCTTGGCCAGGAACCCGTCGAGGTGGTGGACGACCCACGGGTCCAGCGGCAGCGAACGGCCGCCGTCCGAGGTGCCGGGCAGCGTCTCGAACGCGTCGCCGATGGTCGGGTCCCACAGCGTCTCCAGCAGGAACGCCTCGCCCTCGACGGTGACGTTGAGCGTCAGCCGGGCCGGCGGCGCCTCGCCGCCGTGCTCGAGCGCCAGCACGCAGCGCATCGCGGCGCCGTCGAGCTTCGCGCCGCGCGCGTTGCCGAGCGCCTCGGCGCCCTCGCGGGTCAGCGGCGCCAGCAGCATGCCGTCGTGCTCGACCGACCCCTCCAGGAGCGCCTCCGGGACCTTGCCCGCGCGCGTGTCGAGGACCCACCAGCCGCGGCCGTCGTAGCGCGTGGTCCGCACGCGGCCGACCCAGCGCTCGCCGACGCCCTTGAGCCAGATGTCGACCTGGGCGCTGCTGGTCAGCTTGGGGAAGCGCTTGAGCACCTCCGCGACGTGGATCGCCGCCCAGTCGTCGATCGGGGCCCACCACTCGCGGGTGTCCCAGTCGAACCGGCGCGCGGGGATCTGCCGCACGACGGCGACGATGTGCGGGTCGTACGGGAAGCCGAGGACGACGATCGGCTTGCCGTCGGGTCCCCGGCGCAGCTCGACGTTCGGGCGGTCGGGGGCCAGTTCCACCCCCTCCAGCCTATCGGCCGGCGACGTGCGTCAGCTCGGCAGCGACGAGCCGGCGAACCCGAAGAACCAGATGCCGAACACGACCAGGGCGGCCGAGACGCTGACCAACATCACCTGGTCCAGGACGCCGCGGTCCCGGGAGGACTTGCGCCCGTCGCGCATGCTGCGGTTCCAGGTGGAGTGCTCGCGGCGGTCGTCGAGGCGGCCGGTGACGCGCAGGTGCGCGCGGTTCACGCTTCCGAGGAGCTTGCCGATGATCACCGCGGTGATGACCATCCCGACGAGCACGAGCAGGTAGGGGCCGATGCTCGGCTGGCTGGAGCTCGTCATGCGCGAGGCGATCCAGAGCCACGCGACGGGCGAGACGAGCCACATCACGATCGACCCGGCCGCCATCAGCAGCACGAGGAGGACGCCCGCGAGGTGGCGATGCGGGCCGACCCTGGGCTGCGCGCGGCCCTCCTCGCGGGGGCTGGGGGGCGACGATCCGGCGTGGGTGCTCATGATGCTCTCCCTCCTGCGATCTGCCGATCTCCGGGCTGTTGTACCCGATCGGGGACGATCGCGCCCCGGGTCATGCTCCCGGGGCGCTGGCGACGCCGCGGCTGAAGCGCGCGCGGCGCTCCTCGCCGGAGCGGGTGGCGGGCGCGGCGGGCGGCGGCTCGCCCGGCGTGCCGGGCCGGCCCGTGCGGGCGACGCGCGCCACCCCCCAGGCCAGCGACCCCATGAACATCAGCGACAGCACGAGGACAAGCAGGCACGCGGCGGTCCACAGCCAGCCGGGGATGTCGGTCTTGCGCTCGCGCTGCAGCAGCTCGTGGTCGGCGACGAACGGCCGCGTGGCGCTCACCGCCGGGACCTCCTTGGCGCCCGGGATCGCCGCGTCGTGCGGCATGTAGACCGGGACGCCCATGATCCGGCGCCCGTTCTGGACGCGCAGCACGGTCTTCCAGTCGCCGTAGGCCGGGGCAGGCGTGCGGAAGCGGTAGACGCCCTCGCCGACGCGCTCCAGGCGGTCGACCTTCATCCCGCCGTCCTGCCACGAGGTGACCGTGACCCAGGCCGCGCCGTCGGCGGCCGACCGCGGGGTGAGCTTGACGGTGCCGGTGACGTAGCGCTGCTGCGGCGTGCTGCCCGGCGCGGTCCTCAGCGCGAGCGTGGCGGTCTCGCCGTTGGGCTTGCTCGTCGACAGGCCGAAGGCCGTCAGCGCCGCGATCGCCACGAAGGCGCCCAGCGCCGCGGGCCGCGCGACGCGCGTCGCGGGCAGCTGGAGGCGCAGGCCGGAGCCGAGCAGGCCGCCGAGCACGCCGCCCGCCACGCCGGCGATCGGCGCCAGGATCATCGCCTCGGGCACGATCCCGTCGCCCCAGGGCAGCGGGAAGACCGCGCCGACCCAGGCCCACTCCGCGGCGAGGCCGGCGGTGCCGCACAGCAGGCCCCCCAGGACGCCGAGCAGGACCGGACGGTTGCGGGTGGTCGCCAGCGCGACGGCCTCGACGGCCAGCGCCTCGACGACGTAGAGCGGCAGGGCAGGCGTCGACTCGCCGAACACGTCGCCGACGATCAGCGAGATCCCGCCGCGCACGACCAGGAACATGATCGCGGTGGCCAGCGCGCCGCCGCGGCCGATCCAGATGCGCCCCGCGGTCAGCGCCATGCCGGCCGACAGCGCGATGAGCATCGGGTGGAAGACCATGCGGAACTGCGGGACGCCGAAGTCGAACTCGCCCTGGAAGGTC
>JAWVGD010000536.1:0-10088 GCA_033855515.1 Baekduia sp. | reverse complement strand
AAACGACCGCAAAGGACGGGACCTGATGTCGTGGCTCACGAAGGACGTCGCCGGCGCCGCGCGCCGTGGCTGCATGACCTGTGGGGCCCACGTCCTGCTCGAGGGCCCGGCCGGCGCGCGCTGCAGCTGCTGCGGCGGTCGTCACCTGGCCTCGCTGAACGCGGCGGCGCAGGAGCAGGACGGCCGCGAGCGTCGCGCCCGGCCGGCCACCGGCGACGCGGACGGGCCCGTCCTGGGATAGCCGTGCCCGGATGACGCCCGCCGGCGAGAGGGCTTGACGCCCGAACGTTTTCGATATATCGTGATGCTCGCACGATACGTCAACCGAAAGGAGCACCCATGACTGGTGCAACCTACGCAGCGCCACACGGGCGCTGCCACCACCGGCGCGACCCCGGTCGCGCGATCCTGAGCGAGTTCCTGGCCATGATGGGCAGCGGGCACAGGCCCGGCGAGCACTTCGCCGGACCTGGCGGCGGCCGCGGCTTCGGCCACGGTCCCGGGCACGGCGGCCGCGGAGGGCGCGGCGGCCGGGCACGGCGCGGCGACATCCGCTCCGCGATCCTGCTCCTCCTCGCCGAGGAGCCCCGCAACGGCTACGGCCTCATGCAGGAGATCGAGGAGCGCAGCGGCGGTGTCTGGCGCCCGAGCCCCGGCTCGGTGTACCCCGCGCTGTCGCAGCTGGAGGACGAAGGGCTCGTCCGCGCCGTCGAGGTCGACGGCCGCAAGCAGTTCGAGCTGACCGACGACGGCAGGACCGCCGTCGCGCAGCGCCCCGACGGGGGCGAGCTGCCGTGGGAGACCGTCGGCGAGGGCGTCCCGAGCGAGCTCCACGACCTGCGCCGTGCCGGCAAGGCCCTGGCGATCGCCTCGATGCAGGTCGCCCAGACGGGCACGAAGGACCAGCTGGCCGAGGCCAAGCGGATCCTCGAGGACGCCCGCCGTGGCCTCTACCGGCTCCTGGCCGGCGATGGCCCGCAGGGCGACGCGCCCGGCGGCGACGTCGACCAGGCCTAGGGGAACGCTGGCCCAGAGGGCCAGGTTCCCGCCGACACCCCGTCACGCCTGGGGGCGGACCGAATGCGGTCCGCCCCTTCGCGTTCCGGCGCCGGCGGCTCAGGCCGCCGGCGGAAGCAGCTTGCCGGGGTTGAGGATGCCCGCCGGGTCCAGCCGCGCCTTGACGGCCCGCAGGACGTCGACGCCGAGCTCGCCGACCTCGGCGGCCATCCACGGCGCGTGGTCGGCGCCCACGGCGTGGTGGTGGGTCAGCGTCGCGCCTGAGGCGGCGAGCGTCTCCATCACCGCCGCCTTGGCGCGCGTCCACTGGCCGACCGGATCCTCCCGGTCGCGGCGGCCGAGCACCGTGAAGTACAGCGAGGCACCGGAGGCGTAGAGGTGCGAGACGTGGCAGGCGACCACCGGGCTCGCGCCGGCCAGCGCGTCGCGCAGCGCGTCACCCACCGCCGTGTGCAGCGCGAGCAGCGACGACCATGTCGTCGCGGTCTCCAGCGTCTCGACCAGCAGGCCGGTGCGCAGCTGCTCGTCGCGCAGGCGCGGCGCGCGGAAGCGGCCGTGGCGCCACGACGCCGCGGCATCCTCGCCCAGCGGCTGCGCGCCCGCCGCGTCCAGCAGCGCGTGGGTGGCGGCGGCCCGGTGGCCCACGTCGTCGGCGGCCCCCTCCCAGCCACACAGCAGCAGGCAGCCGCCGGTGCCGTCCTCGCCCGCGCCACCGGTGGCGACGCCCAGGGCGGTCTCGGTCTCGTCCGACAGGCGCGCCAGGTCGGGGGTGGGCCCGCGCTGGGCCAGCGCGCGCAGCAGCGTGACGCCGGTCGCGAGGTCGGGGACGCGCCAACCCTCGTGGCGGCAGATCTCCGGGATCGGTCGCACGCGCACGGTCACCTCGGTGATGACGCCGAGCGTCCCCTCCGACCCCAGCACGAGCTGCCGCAGGTCGGGCCCGGCGGCGGTGCCGGGCGCGCGGCCGAGGTCGAGGTCGCCGGCGGGCGTCGCGACGCGCACCCGCTCCACCAGCGCGTCGAAGCGGCCCCAGCCCGTCGAGAGCTGCCCGGCCGACCGGGTCGCCGCGTACCCGCCGATCGTCGCCCGCTCGAAGCTCTGCGGCACGTGGCCGAGCGTGAAGCCGTGGGCGCCCAGCAGCTCCTCGGCACGCGGCCCGGTGACGCCGGCCTGGAGCGTGGCAGTCCGGGAGACGTCGTCGACGGCGCTCAGCGCGTCGAGCCGCCGGAGGTCCAGCGCGATGACCGCGGAGAAGTCGCCGCGGCCCGGCGCGACGCCGCCCACGACGCTCGTGCCGCCGCCGAACGGGACCACCGCGACGCCGTGGGCGCTGCAGGCTCGCAGCACGGCCGCGACCTCGTCGTGGTCGCCCGGCAGCACGACCGCGTCGGGGGCGGCCGGCGGATCGGCCGTGCGCCGCACGAGGTCCAAGTAGGACATGCCGTTGGCGTGCGCGGCCCGCGCCGCATCATCGACGACAACATGCTCGTGGCCGCCGGCGGCCGCCTCGAGCGCCGCGCGCGCGTCGTCGGCCAGCGCCGACGGCGCCACGGCGAGGACCACGTCGGCAGGGGAGCCCGCCGCGGCCACGTCCGGGTCCAGCGCGAACGCCCCGTGCAGCAGCGCCCGCAGATCCTCGCCCACGAGCGGCTCCGCGTCGGGGGCGGCCCAGCGGGCGGCGGGGTCGAAGTCGGTCAGCGATTCGCTCATCGTGAGCGACGATGTTACATTGGCTGACCAGATGTCACACAGCCTGCTCAACGCGGACCGCCGCAGCACCGACCTCGAGGCGCTGCGCGACGGCGCGCCGCTCGACGTCCTGGTCGCCGGCGGCGGCGTGACCGGAGCCGGCGTCGCGCTCGACGCCGCCTCGCGCGGGCTGCGCGTCGCGCTCGTGGAGCGCCGCGACCTGGCCTGGGGCACCAGCCGCTGGAGCAGCAAGCTCGTCCACGGCGGCCTGCGCTACCTCGCCCAGGGCGCGTTCGGCATCGCGATGGAGAGCGCGCGCGAGCGCGACGTCCTGCTCCGGCGCACCGCCCCGCATCTCGTGCGCCCGATCGTGCAGGTCGTTCCGCTCACCCCGGGCGTCGACGCACGCACCGCGCGTGAGACGCGCATCGGCTTCCACCTCGGCGACGGCCTGCGCCGCGCCGCCGGAACACCCGCCGGCGAGCTGCCGCGCTCCCGCCGCATCGACGCCGCCGAGGTGCTCCGCCTCGCCCCGGGCGTCCGCGCCGCCGGCCTGCGCGGCGGCCTGCTCGCCTGGGACGCCCAGCTCGAGGACGACGCGCGGCTCGTCGTCGGCCTCGCGCGCACCGCCGCGGCGCACGGCGCACGCATCGTCACGCGCTGCTCGGCGAGCGAGCTGAGCGGCGCCGGCGGCGCGCGCCTGCGCGACGAGCTCACCGGTGAGAGCTTCGACGTGCGCGCCCGCACCATCGTCAACGCCACGGGCGTCTGGGCCGGCGAGCTGGTCGACGGCCTGCGCCTGCGCCCGAGCCTCGGCACGCATCTGATCCTGGGGCTGGACCGCCTCGGCGGCCTGGCCGGCACGCTGAACGTCCCGGTCCCCGGCGCGCGCCACCGCTGGGTCTTCGCCATCGCCCAGCGCAGCGGCTACGCCTACGCGGGCATCACCGACGAGCCGGCGCCCGGGCCCATCCCCGACGTCCCGGTCGCGCCCGAGAAGGACATCGACTTCCTGCTCGCCACGCTGTCGGCGACGCTCGAGGTGCCGCTGACGCGCGCGGACGTCCTGGGCACCTACGCCGGGCTGCGCCCGCTGATCGATCAGGACGGCCTCGCGACCCAGACCGCCGACCTGTCGCGCCGCCACGCCGTGATCGCCGGCGGCGGCGGGCTGATCAGCGTGGTCGGCGGCAAGCTGACGACCTACCGGCGCATGGCGCAGGACGCCGTCGACGCGGCGGTCGTCGCCGGCGGGCTGTCGGCCGGCCCGTGCCGGACGCGCGACCTGCCGCTCGTCGGCGCCGCGTCGCGCCAGGCGCTGGCGTCCATCCCCGCACCGGCCCGCCTCGTCGACCGCCACGGCACCGAGGCGCCCGCGGTCCTGGCGCTGGCCGGCGGCGACCCCGAGCTCCTCGCCCCGGTGGCCCCCGGCCTCGACGTCCTCGGCGTCGAGGTCCTGCACGCGCTGCGCGCCGAGGGTGCCCTGGACGCCGACGACATCCTCGACCGCCGCACGCGGATCGGGCTCGTCGCCGCCGACCGCGAGCGCGCCCGTCCGGCCGTCCAGGCGCTTCTGGGGGAAGGTCGTCAAGCTTCCGCAGCGTGAGCGACCCCACGACCGAGGCCATCCTGGATGCGACGCGGGCCTCGGTGCTGGACTTCGGGATCCGGCGCACGACGCTGACCGACGTCGCGCGGCGCGCCGGCGTGAGCCGCATGACGGTCTATCGCCGCTACCCGGACGTCGACGCGATCCTGCGCGACCTCATGACGCGCGAGTTCGGCGCCGCCATGGCGGAGATCGCCGCGCAGGTCGGGGGCGCTGACGGGCGCACCCGTGTCACCGGGCGCGTGCTGGCGTCGGTGGAGGCCTTCCGGTCCAGCCCGTTGATGTCGAAGATCATCGACGCCGAGCCCGAGCTGCTGCTGCCCTACGTCCTCGGCCGGATGGGCGAGACGCAGCGCGCGGCGGTCCTGCTCATCTCCGGCGACCTCGCCGACGGCCAGGCCGACGGCTCGATCCGCGCCGGCGATGCCCGCGTCATCGCCCAGGCGCTCCTACTCGTCACGCAGTCCTTCGTCCTGTCGGGCGGCATCGCCGAAGACGTCCCCGAGAGCGCGCTGCGCGCCGAGCTGGCCCACGCGGTCGACGCGCTGCTGGCGCCGTAGGGCCGCTCAGAGCACCTTCAGGAAGGTGATCGCCAGCACCAGAAGGACGAGCAGCGCGAGGATCGCGGCGATCCGCGCCGCCCAGTCGGCGCGCACCGCAACACGGGCATGGCGGCGCTCGGGCCGCGCGCTGACTGAAACCACGCGCGCGGGCCCGGCCAGCGCCCGATCGCGATCGGCCTCGGCCGCGGCGAGCCGGTCGCGCACCGTCTGAAGCTCTGCGGCGAGCTGCTCGCGGTCCTGCGCGGCGGCCTCGCGGGCGCGCTCGGCCTTTCGCTCGCGCTCGACGGCGTGCTCCTGCTCGGCGCGGGCCGCGGCACGTTCTTGGCGGGCTTGCTCGTGGCGCTGCGCATCCCGCGCCGCCGCATCCCGCGCCGCCGCATCCCGCGCCGCGGCATCCCGGGCCGCGGTGGACTTGCCCTCCTCGCGACGGTCTTCACGCTCGCGGCGCAGGAACGCGACCTCGGCCTCGAGCTGGCGGCCGCGCTTCTCGGCCTCGGCCAGGCGGGAACGCAGGACCGACTGCGGGTCGGCGGCGACGTCAGCAGCGTCGTGGGCGCCCAGCGGGACGACGATGCTCGGCGCCACGGCGAGCTCGACCCGCGCAGGATCGAGGTCCCCGCCGTCCCACGGGAACGCGGCGCGCCACGGGTGCCCATCCTCGGCCGGCCACGGCTTGTGCTCGAGGACCGCGAGCAGCGTGCGCTCGCGGTCGTCCTCGTGCACGACCAGCGCCGGGCGCACGAAGCGCATGCCGCGCACGCCGGTCCAGGTGCCCTCGAGCTCGAGGCGTCCGCCGTCGACGGCCTCCAACCGGGTCAGCGCGAAGTCGACGGGGGTGCCGTCCATGACGCCGGGTGTGCCCACAGCGGCCTCCGCAGACGCGTCCGGGTCCGCCCTATCGGCGCGGCGCCGGGCGCAGGCCTTGCGCCATCACGGCTTCGAGCTGTTCGTCGCCCAGCGCCGGGGGCGCCAGAGGGGTGCACGCGCCGTTGGCGCGCATGCCGTCCAGCACGAGCGCCAGGCAGCGGCGCCAGACGTCCGGCTCGACGTCGGCCGTGTACTCCATCACCGCGGTCAGCATGAGCTGGAGGACGGGGATGTCGCTGGTGTCGAGATCGGGACGGAGCTCGCCCGCGTCCTGGGCGCGCTTGACGACGGCCATCACGACCGGCTTGATCCGGTCGCGCGCGTCGCGGACGCGGTCGCGGCCGTGGGCGGTGCTGAACACGAGCTCCTTGAGCCCGCGGTCGTGGAGGTGCATCGCCAGCGAGCCCTCGAAGAAGTGCAGGAGCCCGTCCCAGGGATCCTCGACGGCGAGCGCCGCCTCGGCGATCTCCACGACCTCGTCGATGCGCTCCTCGAAGAGCGCGTCGATCAGCGCCTCCTTGTCGGCGAAGCGGCGGTAGACGGTCCCGACGCCGACACCGGCCCGCGCGGCGACGGCGTCGAGCGTCGCGTGCAGCCCCTCCTCGGCGAACAGCGCGCGCGCCGCGTCGAGGATCCGCTGGCGGTTGCGCTCGGCGTCCTTGCGCAGCGGGCGCTCGTCGGGGGCGGTCGGGAGGGTGGCCATGTGGACGACGGTACCAAAGCGGAGGAAGGATCTCCGGTTTCGTGCTAGGGTGTGACAGCAAGTGGAGCTTATACCTCCGCTTGTGCCTGCCGACCTCCTCCCCACCTCTCCTCTCCCCATGGCCCCCACCTCCACAGACCCGCACCACGCACGCCGCTGGCTCATCCTCGCGGTCCTGGGCCTCGCCCAGCTGATGGTCGTGCTCGACGCGACGATCGTGAACATCGCACTGCCCAGCGCCCAGAAGGCGCTCCACTTCTCCGACAGCAACCGGCAGTGGATCGTCACCGCCTACGCGCTGGCGTTCGGCTCGCTCCTGCTGCTGGGCGGTCGCATCGGCGACCTGTTCGGTCGCAAGTGGGTGTTCATCGCCGGCCTCATCGGCTTCGCGGTCGCATCGGCCGCCGGCGGCACCGCGCAGAGCTTCGGCATGCTCGTCGGCGCCCGTGCGCTGCAGGGCGTGTTCGGCGCGCTGCTCGCGCCGGCCTCGCTGTCGCTGCTGACCACCACGTTCATCGAGCCCGGCGAGCGCAACAAGGCGTTCGGCATCTTCGGCGCGATCGCCGGCTCCGGCGCCGCCGTCGGCCTCCTGCTCGGCGGCATCCTGACCGAGTACCTGTCCTGGCGCTGGTGCCTGTACGTGAACCTCGCGTTCGCGGGCGTCGCCGTCTTCGGCGCGATCGCGCTGCTGCAGAACTCGCTGCCCGCGCAGAAGCCCAAGCTCGACATCCCCGGCACGATCACCGCGTCGGCCGGCCTGTTCGCGCTGGTCTACGGCTTCTCGCACGCCGCCGAGACGAGCTGGGCCAACACGACGACGATCGCCTTCCTGGTGGCCGGCGTCGTCCTGCTCGCCACGTTCATCGTCCTGCAGCAGCGCGTCGCGAACCCGCTGCTGCCCCTGCGCATCGTGCTCGATCGCGACCGCGGCGGGTCCTACCTCGCCGTCGGCCTCTCGGGCATCGCGATCTTCGGCGTCTTCCTGTTCCTCACGTACTACCTGCAGCAGAACCTGGGCTTCTCGCCGATCAAGTCCGGCCTGGCCTTCCTGCCGATGACGTTCGCGATCATGTTCTCGGCGACGACCGCGCAGACCAAGTTGTTGCCCAAGACCGGCGCCCGTCCGCTCGTGGGCTCCGGCATGGTCCTCGGCGCGATCGGCATGGTCTACCTGACCGGCATCGGCCCCGACACGAGCTACGCCAGCCACGTGCTTCCGGCGCTCCTCATCATGGGGCTGGGCTTCGGCCTGATCTTCGCCCCGGCGATCAGCAGCGCGACGCTCGGGGTCTCCCCCGCCGACGCGGGCGTCGCCTCGGCGATGGTGAACACCATGCAGCAGATCGGCGGCTCGATCGGCACGGCGCTGCTGAGCACGCTGGCCGCCAGCGCGACCACGTCCTACCTGGACGGCAAGCAGCCCACGCCGGAGACGATCTCGTCGGCCGCCGTGCACGGGTACACCACCGCCTTCTGGTGGTCGGCCGCGATCTTCGCGATCGCCGCCGTCGCGTGCACCCTGCTGCTGCGCCCGGGCGTCCCCGACCCCGAGGCCGCCGGCGTGCCCGTCGGCGAGCCGGTCTTCGCGCACTGACCATGGCGGTCGCCAGCGTCGTCTGGGGCCTCGTGCAGGTGAGCTGAGGGCGACCCGGGCTACGGGACGCACGACACTAGTGCTGCAACAACGCGCGGGCGGCGCGGGCGGTGGCGTCCGCGGTGGCGCGGCAGGTCCACGCCGCCGGCGGCACGAGCGCGATCCCGACCCCCACGCGGCCCAACGCCGGCAGGAGTGCGGTGCTGTCCAGCAGGCCCATGCCCGTATCGGTGCCTCGGGGCAGCGACCAGTACCAGAACGGTGAGGTCAGCGCGCCCAGCGCCACGCTCCACAGGGTCACTGCGACGGTGAAGCCCAGGATGCCGAAGGGCAGCAGGATCAGGCCCCACGTGAGGTCGCGCCACGCGCCCGGGTCGGCACCGGCGGCCTTGAAGCGCTGCCATACGCCGCCGGTCCAGCGGCGATCGGTGCGCGGCACCCGCCGGCCCAGCACCCAGCCGGCGCGCCAGCGCTCCGCGTCGCCCAGCGCGCGGGCGACGATGAGCGTCGCGAGGAAGACCGGGATGCCGAGCAGCGTCACGGCCAGCCCGGCGGCGAGCGCGATGCCCGTGACGAGGACCGTGAACGCGACGATGCCGGCGGGGAGACCGGACACGAGGTACAGGACGTCGCGGCCCATGACGGCCGGGCGCGGGAGCAGCCGGGACGGCGCGGGCGCCGGGGAGGAGAGCGGCACGGATGCCGGGGTCATCGCCATGGCGACCATGGTGGCCGAGGGCGCCGCAGGCGGCCAGCCGGGGAGCCCGAAGCCCCGCGGTGGGGCAAACCCCCGAGCGGGCTCAGGTGCGGCCGACGGCCGAGCCGTCGCCGCCGAAGCGCTCGCGCAGCTCGCGCTTGAGGAGCTTGCCCGACGGGTTCTTGGGCAGCTCGTCGACGAAGTGCACGGCCTTGGGCAGCTTGAACGCGGCGAGGCGCTCGCGCGCGTGGGCGAGCAGCGCCTCCTCGGTCGCCGGCTCGCGGATGACGACGACGGCCGTGATCGCCTCGATCCAGCGCTCGTGCGGCGTGCCGATCACCGCGACCTCCGCGACGGCCGGATGCGTGTAGAGCGCGTCCTCGACCTCGCGGCTGGCGACGAGGACCCCGCCGGTGTTGATGACGTCCTTGACCCGGTCGACGACGAAGATGAAGCCCTCCTCGTCGATCCGGACCAGATCGCCGGAGTGGAACCACCCGCCGGCGAACGCCTCCTCGGTCTCCTCCGGCTTGTCCCAGTAGCCGGTGCACAGCTGCGGCGAGCGGTAGAGCACCTCGCCCTGGCCGCCGGTGGTGACGTCGGCGCCCTCGTCGTCGACGACCTTGATCTCCACGAACAGCACCGGGCGCCCCGCCGAGTCGGGCCGGGCGTCGTGCTCCTCGGGGCGCAGGACGGTCGCCAGCGGACCGATCTCCGACTGGCCGAAGGCGTTGTAGAAGCCGACGTCGCCGAGCGCCGCCCGCAGCCGCTGGAGCACCGGGACGGGCATGATCGACGCCCCGTAGTAGGCCTTGGACAACGACGACAGGTCGCGCGTGCCGAAGTCCGGGTGCTCGGCCAGCGCGATCCAGACGGTCGGCGGCGCGAACAGGCTCGTGATGCCGTCGCGCTCGATGCGCGCCAGGACGTCGGCGGGGTCCGGCTTCTCGACCACGTGGTTCGTGGCGCCCAGCATCAGGTAGGGCATCAGGAACGCGTGCATCTGCGCCGAGTGGTACAGCGGCAGCGGGTGCAACGGGACATCGGCGCCATCGAAGTCGTTGGCCACGACGCACGAGACGTACTCGTGCACGAACGCGCGGTGGGTCATCATCGCGCCCTTCGGGGCGGCGGTGGTCCCGGAGGTGTAGAGCAGCTGGACGAGGTCGTCGTCGGCGACCTCGACGTGCGAGAGGTCCGGGAGCTCGCCGCCGTCGGTTGGGGCGGCGGCCCAGGCCAGGACGTCGAGGTCGGCGTCGGTGCCGTCGCGCAGCGTGCCGCGGTGGGCCACGTCCGGCGCGTCCGGCGCGACGGCGTCGGCGGCCGGGACGAGCGCGGGGTCGACGAAC
>JAWVGD010000535.1:0-4891 GCA_033855515.1 Baekduia sp. | reverse complement strand
TCATCACCCTCAACCGCCCCGAGGTGCGCAACGCGGTCAACGCCGCGGTGGCCGAGGGGATCGCGACCGCGCTCGACGAGCTCGACGCCGACGACGAGCTCGCCGTCGGCGTGCTCACCGGCGCGGGAGGCTTCTTCTGCGCGGGGATGGACCTCGGCGCGTTCGTCAAGGGCGAGTCGCCCTGGTACGGCGACCGCGGGTTCGCGGGCATCGCCCAGCGCAGCGCGCGCAAGCCGCTGATCGCGGCGATCGAGGGCTTCGCGGTGGCCGGCGGCCTGGAGGTCGCGCTCGCGTGCGACCTCGTCGTCGCCGCCGAGGGGGCCAAGCTCGGGATCCCGGAGGCGAAGCGGTCGCTCGTCGCGGCGGGTGGCGCGCTGCTGCGGCTTCCGCAGCGGATGCCCTACCACGTCGTGATGGAGCTGGCGCTCACCGGCGACCCGCTCCCCGCCGAGCGCTTCCACGCCTTCGGGCTGGTCAACCAGCTCGCGCCCAAGGGCGAGGTCCTCGACGCGGCGCTGGCGCTCGCGGCCCGAGTCGCCGAGAACGGCCCCCTGGCCGTCGCCGCCTCCAAGCAGATCCTGCAGGAGCAGTACGACTGGCCCGCGGCCGAGATGTGGGAGAAGCAGGGCGCGATCAGCGGCCCGGTCTTCGCGTCAGAAGACGCCAAGGAGGGCGCCACGGCCTTCAAGGAGAAGCGCGACCCGGTGTGGCAGGGACGCTGAGCCTTCGGGCCGCTCAGGACCGCCGGTCGATCCCGGTTGGGACCGGTCGTACGAGCGATGATGCGGTGGTCGCGGGCATCCTCCCGTCATGTCCATGCGGCCACCGCAGATCGTCGCGTTCGGCGGCGGAGGGTTCTCGATGGAGTCGGGCAACCCGCTCCTGGACGACTACGTCCTGGAGTCCACCGGGGCCGAGCGCCCCAAGGTCTGCTTCGTCCCGACCGCGTCGGGCGACGCCGACCACTACGTGGTGCGCTTCTACCGCCGCTTCTCAGCCGTGGCCGACACGAGCCACGTGTCGCTGTTCCGGCGCGACAAGGGCGACGGCGCGGTGGAGGGCGACCTCGAGTCGCATCTGCTGCAGCAGGACCTGATCTACGTCGGCGGCGGCAGCGTGCTGAGCCTGCTCGGGACGTGGCGCGCACACGGGGTCGACACGATCCTCAAGCGGGCCTGGCGGCGCGGGGTGACGCTCTGCGGCCTGTCGGCCGGGTCGCTCTGCTGGTTCTCCGAAGCGGTCACGGCCTTTCACGGGCCGCCGGAGCCCGTCCGCGGCCTCGGCCTGCTGCCACACTCCAACTGCGTGCACTACGACGGCGAAGCCCACCGCGGCGAGGTCTACCGGCAGATGGTCGCCGACGGCCGGATGCGCGAGGGCTACGCGGCGGAGGACGGCGTCGCCCTGCATTTCGAAGGCCGCGAGCTGGCGCGTGCCGTGTCGTCGCGGCCGCAGGCGCGGGCGTTCCGGGTCTCGACCGACGGTGAGCATCCGCTCGCGGTGCAGTACCTGGGCGAGCGCGCCGCGCTCGCGGTCGCATGACGGCCGGCGCTCGGACCGTCACCATGCGCCGCGTCCTGCGGGCTGCCGCGTGAGCAGTCCCGCGGCCAGGCGCGTCCCGACGATCCTCGCCATGGGCGGCGGCGGCTTCACGTCGCAGCCGGGCGACCCCGCGCTCGACGAGCTGGTGCTCGAGCTCAGCGGCCGGCGCGAGCCGCGGATCCTGTTCCTGCCGACGGCGTCCGGCGACCCCAACGAGCAGATCGCGGCCTTCCACGCCACCTACGGCAACCGCGCCGCGCTGGCGACCGTCCTCTCGCTCTTTCGCCGTCACGGCGACCCGCGCCCGCTGCGCGAGATCGTCCTGGCCCACGACGTGGTCTACGTCGGCGGCGGCTCGATGCGCAACCTGATGGCGATCTGGACCGCGCACGGCCTGGACGTCGTCCTGCGCGAGGCGTGGGAGTCGGGCATCGTGCTCGCCGGGCTCAGCGCCGGCGCGATGTGCTGGTTCGAGGGCGGCTGCACGAAGTCGTTCGGCCCGCCCGAGCCCAACGCGGGGCTGGGGTTCCTGCCGGGGTCGCTGAGCGTCCACGCCGACGGCGAGCCCGAGCGGCTGCCCGTGTACCTCGACGCGGTCCGCTCGGGTGAGCTGCCCGGCGGCTGGGCCGCCGACGACGGCGTCGGCCTGCACTTCGAGGGCACCGAGCTGGTGCGCGTCGTCAGCGCGCGGCCCGGCACCTGCGCGACCCGCGTCGACGCGGTCGGCGGCGAGCTCGTGCGTCACCGCCTCCAGCCCGAGCTGCTGGGCACCGGTCCGCTCGGCCTGCGGCCGCTGCCCGACGACGTCCGCGAGCTGAGGAGGATGCGCTATGGCCCGGGCTGAGGAGCCGGCTCCAGGACCAGGACGAACTGCAGGGCGAGGAGCGCGGGATACCGGCGTACGCACGGGTCGCGGACCTTCCCCAGCAGAGGGACCCGTGATTCCAGCGGCAGCGGGGCGGACGCCGGAAGCTCCTGCCGGACGGCGAACCCTGCACGGTGCGCCAGTTCCCGGGCGCTGTCGCGGGTGAAGAAGCGCAGGTGGGTGCGGTCGAAGAGGCCGAAGTCGGCGTAGTCGAACCGCCCTCGCAGCAGCGCCCGGCGCGCCGTCCAGTGCGCGATGTTCGGCACGGAGATCACCGCACGCCGCGCCCCGGCGGGGTCCAGCAGGCTGCGCAGCCATGCGAGCACCGCCCAGGGGTCGCGCACGTGCTCCAGGACGTCGGCGCAGATGATCGCGTCGACGCCGTCGCCGACGGCGCGCTCGACGGCCTCGCGCGTCGCGGGGGCCTCCAGGTCCCCCACGACGACCGCGCGGCAGGCCGTGCGCGCCTGCTCGGCGGCGACCGGGTCGAACTCGACGCCGACGACGTCGCATCCCCGCCGGACCAGCTCAGCCGACAGGTAGCCCGTGGCGCAGCCGACGTCCAGGACCCGGGAGCCGTCGGGCACCGCGCCCAGCACGAGGCGGTGGCCGGCCGAGAGCCCGTGCTCGGCGACCAGGCCGGCGTAGGGCCCGGCGGTGGGGGCGGGCGCGCTCAAGGACTCGCTCATTCGCCGTGCAGCGTGGCGACGAGCCGCCGTGCGCCGCCGCGGTCGCGGTGCTCGCAGAGGTAGATCCCCTGCCAGCTGCCGAGCGCCAGGCGACCGTCGGCGACCGGGAGGCTGAGCGAGAACCCCATCAACGAGCCCTTGACGTGGGCGGGCATGTCGTCGTCGCCCTCGTCGGCGTGCGTCCATGGGAAGTCCTCGGGCACGGCGCGGTTGGCCCAGGTCTCGAAGTCGCGGCGGACGTCGGGCGACGCGTTCTCGTTGAGCGTCAGCGACGCCGACGTGTGGAGGATGTGCAGGTGCAGGAGGCCGACGTGCATGGCGCCGAGCTCGGGGAGCGCCGCGACGACCTCCCGCGTGACGAGGTGGAAGCCGCGCGGGCGCGGCTCCAGGCGAAGCTCACGCTGGGTCCACATGGCCGATCTCCGGGGCGACGATGCCGTGGTCGTAGGGCACGGCGTCCTTCAGGTTGTAGTACTGCTTGAAGCCGCTGCCGTCGGAGCGGCGCTCGGCCGGGCCGACCTTGCCCTCGTCGGGGTAGAGCACGATGTCGGGCTGCCCGTGCGTGCTGATGGCCAGCAGGCGCACGGTCTCCTCGGTGTCGTTGGCGAGCTGATGCGCCCCGTCCTCACCCGGTGCGAAGCGCACGACCTCGCCGCGCTCCAGGCGCCGCCACCCGGCGGGCGTGCGCAGCGCCGGACGGCCGTCGAGGACGACGAGCACCTCCTCCTCGGCGAGGTGGAAGTGATAGGGGTAGGCCGCCTGGCCCGGGCCGACCTCCCACTGGCTGAGGCCGACGCGCTCGGTGCCGAGCTGCTGGCCGAGACGGGCGCGCAGCGCGTGGAAGCCGTCGACGGTCCGGCGCGGCTCGTCGAAGTCCGGGTCGTAGATGTTCGGCATGCTCCCAGCAGACTTACACGTCGTGCGGGATGCGTGCGACGCGGAGGTCGACCTTGGTCCCGACGAACGGCACGCCCTCGGCGTGCAGCAGCGCGCGCTGCCGGTCGCCCTTGGCCAGCGTGCCGTCGGAGCGGACGACCCGCCACCACGGGACGTCCTCGTCGGTCAGCCGCAGCACGGTGCCGGTGAAGCGCGGCGCGCCGGGGGAGAGGTCGCCGTAGGTCCGGACGAAGCCCTCGGGAATCGCCCGGATGCCGTCGAGGACGCGCTGATGGGATCCTGTGTCCATGGTCCGCCGAGGCACGTACTCGATCGTCGCACGCGACGAAGACACCGGCGAGCTGGGCGCCGCCGTCCAGTCGCATTGGTTCTCCGTGGGATCGATCGTGACGTGGGCGCGTCCGGGCGTCGGCGCGGTTGCCACGCAGTCGATCGCCGAGCCCAGCTACGGGCCACGGCTGCTCGACGCGCTGGCCGGCGGCACCGCGCCCGCCGCGGCGCTCACGCAGCTGCTGGCCGGCGACGCCGCGGCGACCTATCGCCAGGTCGCGGTGATCGGCCCGTCGGGCCCGCCCGCGACGCACACCGGTGAGGGCTGCATCGCCTTCGCCGGGCACGCCACCGGCGACGCCTTCAGCGTCCAGGCCAACATGATGGCCTCGGAGGACGTGTGGCCGGACATGGCGCGCGCGTTCACCCACACGACCGGCCCGCTGGCGCGGCGGATGCTCGCCGCGCTGCGCGCCGCCGAGGCGGCCGGCGGCGACGCGCGCGGCAAGCAGTCCTCGGCGCTCATCGTGGTGCCCGCCGATGGCGAGCCATGGCGCGCGACGGTCGACCTGCGCGTCGAGGACCACCCCGAGCCGCTGGACGAGCTCGAGCGCCTGCTCGTCCTGCA
>JAWVGD010000534.1:0-5273 GCA_033855515.1 Baekduia sp. | reverse complement strand
CCGGGCAGGTCTTGAACTCCTCGAAGCGGCGGCCGGTGACGTACTCGCTGACGATCACGCGCTCGTGGCTGAGCGACGTGTACACGTCGGGGATCACGACGAACGGGTGGCCCTTGTAGATGCGCGCAAGCGTCCGCTGGTTCTGCGCTTCCAGCTCGTAGTCGAGCTCCTCCTCGATCCGCCCGCGGATCTCCGCGCCCAGCTCCTGGGGGTCCAGGCCGGGCGCGACGCTCTTCATCAGGCGCAGGATGATCCCGAGGTTCTGCATGTCGGACCGCACCGCCGTCGCGACGCCCGGGTACTGGACCTTGACCGCGACGTCCTTGCCGTCGTAGCGCGCGCGGTAGACCTGGCCGATGGACGCGGCGGCGACCGGGGCGGGGTCGAAGGACTCGAAGACGTTCTCGAGCTTGTCGCCGTACTCCTGCTCGAGGACCTTCTTCATGTCCTTGAAGGAGACCTTGGGGGCAGCGTCGCGCAGCTTGGCCAGCTCGGCCTGGAACTCCTCGCGAAACTCCTCCGGGACGAGGCCGACGTCCAGGAAGGACATCACCTGGCCGAGCTTCATCGCCGCGCCCTTCATCGTCCCCAGCGCGGCGACGATCTGCTTGGCGGTCTCGACCTGGCGGCGCGCCATCGCGTCCTGGGCGGCCTTCTCGTCGCGCGTGAGGTTCGCCGCCCGGGTGCCGGCCTGCTTGGCGCCCTGGACGGCCGCGAGGCGGCCCACCTTCGCAGCGCGCGCCCAGCGAGAGGTGGGGATGCGATCGTCGCGCGCCATCAGGCGGCGCGCTGCACCTGGCTGCCGGGCACGATGTCGTCGCGTCCGTCAGGCCAGCGGACCCAGGCCTTGTGCCCGCCGTCGTAGTCGTCGCCGAGGAGGACGAGCGTCGCCGGCTCGCCGAACGCGGTGCACGCCTCGGTGCCCTCGGGGTCCAGCCCGCGCCAGACGCGGATGAACGAGTTGTTCTCGTACTCCTCGGCGACGGTGGACGGGTCGGTGTGTCCGGGGCGCAGGATCGTCTCCGGCGCCAGGCTCATCAGCACGTCCATGATGGAGGACTTCAGATCGGCGTACGACGTGCTGCCGGGGGCGCGCACGCCGCCGACGGAGTTCTTGAAGAGCGTGTCGCCGGTGAACACGTTGCCCTCCACGAGGAGCCCGAGCATCCCGGCGGTGTGCCCAGGGATGGCGATCGTCAGCACCTCGAGCCCGCCGGCGTGGACGGTCTCGCCGGCGTCCATCGTCCCGGTGGCGGACGGGACGTCGTCGCGCTCGGCCGGGTGGATGAGCACCTGGACGCCGGGCCAGCGCTCGGTGATCTGACCGACCTCGGACACGTGGTCGCCGTGATGGTGGGTGAGCAGGACGTGCGTCGGGGTGAGGCCGTGGCGCTCGACGGCCTCGAACAGCGGCTCCATCGGGCCACCTGCGTCGACGAAGAACGCCTCTCCGCCCTCTTCGGCGGCCACGAGGTACGTGTTCGAGAGGAACTTCGGATGCATCGAGCGCTCGAGGATCATGCCGGTAGATTGACAGCCTGATGCCTGAGCTCATCCACACCTGTTACCGGATCGGAGACATCGACCGCTCCGTCGCGTTCTACGAGGCCATCGGCTTCGAGGAGCGGAGGCGCATGGATCTCCCCGACGGCGCCATCAACGTCTTCATGGGGATCCCCGGAGACGGCGACCGCCTCGAGCTGACGTGGAACCCCGGCGTCGAGTCCTACGACCTCGGCACCGGCTACAACCACATCGCGCTGACGGTGCCCTCCCTGGAGTCCACGCTGGCGGAGCTGGCGGCCAAGGACATCGGGCCGGAGAAGCCGCCGTACAACGTCGGCGGCAGCGGCTCCCTGATCTGCTTCGTGCGCGACCCGGACGGCTACCGGGTCGAGCTCATCGAGCGGCCGTAGCCAGCGCCAGGACGGTCCGGATGCCGAGGGCCACGGCGCCGCCGTCGGCATGACGACGCGGCGGCGCTAGGAGGCGGCCGGCACGGCGGCGGGCGCGCCGGGCAGCTCGGCCGGCAGCAGCTCGGCGAGCACGGCGCGATGGGTCGGCCGTGCGGCCTCCCAGCGGGCGCGCCCGTCCTCGGTCAGGTGCGCGTAGATCCCGCGCCGGTCGGCGGTGCACATGGCGCGGTGCACGAGGCCGTCCGCTTCGAGGCGGCCGATCAGGCGCGACAGCGCGCTCTGGCTGAGGCAGACGGCGTCGGCGACTTCCTGCATCCGGCAGCCGTCCTTGTTCTCCGAGGTGGCGAGGCGCTCCAGCACCTCGAACTCGCTGAGGCCGATCCCGTGCTCGCGCTCCAGCGCCTTCTCGAGCGCGCAGGAGACCCGGGAGTGGCACTGCAGCACGCCACGCCAGGCATCGACCAGAGCTGAGTCCTCAGGGACAGCGGACACGGGCGCCATTATACCGACCGCGGACAATATTCGCGTTCACATCTTTTGCACGTGCATTGCTTGCACATGCATGTATTGTAGCTCGCATGGCCTCTCCCTCCTCCCCCACGCACCACGTCACGAGCGACCAGTGGACCAAGCGCACCTGGGCTGCGCTGTTCCTGCTCTGCGGCGTGCTCTTCCTGGACGGGCTCGACGTCTCGATGGTCGGCGTCGCGCTCCCGTCCATCCGCCAGGACCTGGGCCTCTCCACCGCGCAGCTGCAGTGGATCGTGTCCGGCTACGTGCTCGGCTACGGCGGCCTGCTGCTGCTCGGCGGCCGCGCCGCCGACCTCCTCGGCCGCCGCAAGGTCCTGCTCGTCGGGCTCTCGGTGTTCACCGTCGCCTCGCTGCTCGGCGGCCTGGTCTCCGACCCGAACCTGCTGATCGCGACGCGCTTCCTCAAGGGCGCCAGCGCGGCGTTCACCGCGCCCGCAGGCCTGTCCTACATCACGACGACGTTCGCCGAAGGCCCGGTCCGCAACCGAGCGCTCAGCGTCTACACCGCGTTCGGCGCGAGCGGCTTCTCCTCCGGGCTGATCCTCGGCGGCCTGCTGACCCAGGCCGGCTGGCGGCTGACGTTCCTCCTCCCCGTGCCGTTCGCGCTGGCCATCCTGGCGCTCACGCCACGGCTGCTGGCCAAGGACCCGCCCTCGGAGCGGACACGCGGCGGCTTCGACCTCCCCGGCGCGGTGACGATCACCGCCGGCATGCTGCTGCTCGTCCGCACGGTCGTGAGGGCCCCGCAGGTCGGCTGGGCGTCGGCGACGACGGTCGTGTCGTTCGCCATCGCCGTGGCCCTGCTGGTCGCCTTCGTCACGATCGAGCGCCGGACGCGTGAGCCGCTGGTGCGCCTCGGCATCCTCGGCGCCGGTCACATCCGCCGCGCCAACATCGGCGCGATGGCGACGGCCGGCAGCTACTTCGGCTTCCAGTTCATCGCCACGCTGTACCTGCAGTCGGTGCTCGGCTGGTCGGCGCTGGAGACCGCGCTGGCCTTCCTGCCCGCGGGCCTGCTCGTCGCCTTCGGGTCGACACGGGTCGGGCCGCTGGTCGACCGGTTCGGGACGACCCCGCTGATCATCATGTCGTTCGCCTCGTTCGCGGCGGGCTACGCGCTGTTCCTGCGGGCCGGCATGAACCCCAACTACGTGACGGTGATCCTGCCGACGATGGTCCTCATCGGCATCGGGTTCGCGCTCGGCTTCCCCTCCTTCAACATGCAGGGGACGACCGGCGTGGCCGATCACGAGCAAGGCCTCGCGTCGGGGCTCATCAACACCTCGTTCCAGGTGGGCGGCGCGATCACGCTGGCCATCGTGAGCGCGGTGATCGGCAACGGCTCGGCCAGCGGCGCCGACGCGCAGTCCTTCCTCGACGCGTCCCACACGGCAGTGGGAGTGGTGACCGGCATCGCCCTTCTCGGACTGGTCGGAGCCGGCCTCACCGGCCTGACCGTGCGCCAGCGCCATTCGCTGGCGGTCGAGACCCTCGGCGCCTGAAGCACCTGACCCCTCCCTCCTCCCCACAGGCTCCGGCCCGGTCGCGCACCCCAGCGCGGCCGGGCCGACCTGGTGACCCAGCCGTTCTCTAGTCTCCGTGCGCGATGGCCGAACGCCGCATCGCCGTCTGCGACCTGGGGTCCAACTCCTTCCGCCTCGTCGTCTTCACCGCCGCCGAGGGCTGGTGGCGGCGGACCGACGAGATCTACGAGCCCGTGCGCATCGGCGCCGGGCTGGCCGAGACCGGCCGGCTGAGCGAGGACGGCATCGCCCGCGGCCTCGCGACCGCCGAGGTCTTCGCCCACTTCTGCGCGGCGATGGGCATCGAGGAGATCGACGCCGTCGCCACGAGCGCGATCCGCGACGCCACCAACGCCCGCGAGTTCCTGGACCGCGCGGCACTGGACGTGCGCGTGCTGAGCCGCGAGGAGGAGGCCCGCATGGGCTACCTCGCGGCGGTGAACTCCACGACCCTGTCCGACGGCGCGGTCCTGGACCTCGGCGGCGGCTCCATGCAGCTCGTCCGCGTGGCGTCGCGCCATGCCCGCGAGCTGCAGTCCTGGCCACTGGGCGCGGTGCGGATGACCGAGCGCTTCGGCCTCGGCGAGGGCGTGCCCTCCAAGAAGCAGCTGCGCGCGCTGCGCGACCACGTCGCCGCCGAGCTCGCGGATGCCCCGTGGCTGGCGCGGTCCGGGACCCGCATCGTCGGGATCGGCGGCACGGTCCGCAACCTCGCGGCCGCGGTGCAGCGCGCCGCGAGCGTGCCGGAGTTCGGCGTCCAGGGCTTCGTCATCGAGCGCGACGCGCTGAGCGAGCTGGTCGCGCGGCTCGCGGCGCTCACGCCGGCCGAGCGGGCCAAGGTCCCCGGGATCAAGCCGGCGCGTGCCGACCTCATCCTCGCGGGCGCAGTGGTCGTCCAGACGGTGCTGGAGGCCGGCGGCTTCGACGCGATCGAGGCCACCGAGGCCGGCCTGCGGGAGGGCGTGTTCTTCGCTCGCCACCTTGCCGGCGACCCGCCGCTGTTCGACGACGTCCGCCGCAGCTCGGTGACCAACCTCGCCGCGGAGTACCACGTCGACCCGGCCCACACCGAGCACGTGGCTCGCCTGGCCCTCGGGCTCTTCGACGAGCTCGCCGTCGCGGGCCTGCACGCGGGTGACGCCCGCGAGCGCGAGCTGCTGTGGGCCGCCAGCGTCCTGCACGACATCGGGGTGACGGTCGATTACGACGACCATCACAAGCACTCGCGCTACCTCATCCTGAACTCGGGCCTGCCGGGCTTCGACCAGCGCGAGGTCGCGCTCATCGGCCAGGCGGTGCGCTT
>JAWVGD010000533.1:0-4560 GCA_033855515.1 Baekduia sp. | reverse complement strand
GAGGAGACCTCGAGCATGTGTTACGACCGCTACACGCGCCGGCAGCGCCAGGAGGCCGAAGAGAGCCGCAAGATCTGGCAGGACCTCCAGCAGACGACGCCGATCTCCGACCCGGAGCCGCCGGACATCACCGAGCCCGACGTCGCCGAGCCTGAGCGGGCCGAGACGGTCACGGCCTCGGGGCGCTAGACCGAACCGCGCGCGGGCGGCGGCCACCCGGTCGCCGCCCGCGGTGGTGCTGCGTGTCAGTCGTCGTCGGCGTCGGCGACGATGCTGGGCCCGCGGCCGGCCGCCACGCTGGGCCAGCCATCGGTGCCCCAGTGCACGCGGTCGAGCAGCCCGTACCGCGCGCCAAGGGGTGGATCGGTGGCGCGATAGGCGTGGTAGACGACGAAGTCGCGGCCGTCGTCGTCGGTGACGAACGAGGCATGGCCCGGGCAGCGCCAGGCGGCGCTGGACCGGAGGATCGGGTTGCTCGGCGCCCGCTGCCAGGGACCCCGCAGGGACCGCGCCCGGGCGACGCCGAGGGCATAGCGGCACTTGGGCGGCCCGTAGGAGTTGCCGGAGTAGAACAGGTACGTCCAGCCGCCGCGCACGACGATCGAGGGCGCTTCGACGACACCGCCCTCCCATGGGTCCCGGTTGCGCAGGAGCGCAAGCGGACGGCCGACGAGCTTGAGGCCGTCCGGGCTCAGGCGCTGACGCCAGATGACCGACGGGCGGCCGATCGCGTTGCCGTCCTCCTTCCACACCAGGAACAGGCGGCCGTACTGGTCGCGCGTCCTGGTGGGGTCGATCGAGCCGGCGCGCTGGCAGACCAAGGGCCCGTGATCGGTGTAGGGGCCGGCGACGTTCGGTGCCGTGGCCACCGCGACGCAGAGCCGGCCGCCGCGCTTGCGCGCGGCGTAGTAGACGCGTACGCCGGCGGGGTCGATGAAGATCTCGGGCGCCCAGAACGAGTCGGCCGCCCACGCCGGCAGTCGGGAGAAGATCGTGCCCGCCGGCGTCCAGTGGACGAGGTCGGTGGAGCGCATCAACGGGAAGCCGGGCCCCGCGGCCGACGATGTGGACGTCGCCCAGAACGTGTCGCCGTCGCGGACGACCGAGGGGTCGGGGAAGTCGTCGGCGATCACCGGGTTGTTCCACGACAGCGACGGGGGCTTGGGGAGCACCGGCGCGACGGCATCCTGTGCGGCGGCGGCCCGGACGCTGAGCGCCAGCACGACGCCGAGCAGCAGCACGAAGAAGCGCAGGATCAGACGGGGAGCGCGGAGCACGGAGGGCAGGACGACGCGAGGCGGGGCCGTTCATACCGCCGTGGGCGCAGGATGAAGCCGGCGCCGGACGGACAGTACCGGGTCGCGTCCGTCCTGTTTTGTCATCATTCCGACGGCGGCGCACCGCGCCGCCGTCGGAGAACCTCCGGGTCTGCTGCCGCCGTGCCGCGCTCAGCAGGTCACAGCACCTCGAGCGGCACCGGCATGCTCGGTGGCGGGAACGCGCTGTCGAGCTTGACGATGTCGTCCTCGTCGAAGCGGATGTCGAGCGTCGCGCGGTTCTGGCGCACGTGCTCCGGTGACCCGGCCTCCGGGATGGCGCAGACGCCCTTGTGGGCGACGACCCATGCCAGGGCGACCTGCGCCGAGGTGGCGTGGTGCTTGTGGCCGATGAACCGCAGGACGGGATGGCCGACGAGGCGACCCTGCTCGATGGGCGAATAGGCGATGATCGGCCGGCCCTCTGCGACGCACCACGGCAGCAGGTCCCATTCGATGCCTCGGCGCGTGAGGTTGTAGAGCACCTCGTCGGCCGCGCACCGCCGGCCGCCGTCGATCTCCATCAGCTCCAGCATGTCGGGCAGTCCGAAGTTGCTGACGCCCCAGTCGCGGACGAGCCCGGCGCCGCGGAGCTCCTCGAAGGCGTTCACGGTCGCCTGAAGCGGGACCGACCCGCGCCAGTGCAGCAGGAACAGGTCGAGGTGGTCGGTGCCCAGACGTGCGAGGCTGGCCTGGCACGCCGCGATCGTGCCGTGCTCGGTGGCGTGGTTCGGCAGCACCTTGTCCACCAGGAACACCTCGTCACGCCGGTCGGCGATGGCCTCGCCGACCAGCTGCTCCGAGGCCCCGTCGCCGTACATCTCGGCGGTGTCGATCAAGGTCATCCCCAGGTCGATCCCGGTGCGCAGGGCGGCGATCTCCTCCTCCCGCGGGTGCCGGCCCTGCCCGAGGTGCCACGTGCCCTGACCGAGGACGGGGATCGTCGCGCCCGACGGCAGGGCGGTGGCGGGGACGGCGATGGTCGCCATGGTGCGGGAGGCTCCTAGGCCGAGCCGACGCGGCCCCCGGGCGGGACGCGCTCACCACGCGCGAAGCGCGGCTCGCCTGCGGAAGGGGCCGGGAGCCCGGCCAGCAGGCGCTCGGCCTCGTCGGCGACCTCGGCATCGACGACCAGGTCGTAGTGGTCGGCCTGCAGGCCGCCGACCGACGTGAAGTCGCGCGGCCCGTGGGAGATGAGGTAGGAGATCAGGCCGAACAGCGCGCCGACCACGGCACCGAACCAGAGGCCGTCGAGGATCAGCCATCCGCGCGCCACGATCGGGTCGGTCCAGTTGAACACCGTGAACAGCCAGCCGATCAGGACGCCCGCCAGCGCGCCCGAGAGCGCGCCGTTGAGCAGGGAGCGGCCGAGCGTCACGCGGCCGACGACCTGCTCGACGAGCTTGAGGTCGCGACCGACGATCGAGACGCGGTCGACGGTGAACTTCTGGTCGGCGAGGTAATCGACCGCGCGCTCGGCGGCGGCGTAGTCGTCGAAGCTCGCGACGGTGCGGTGGGCGGTGCGGGCGGGGCCGGCGTCGCCGGGCGTCTGGTTGCTCATCAGAGATCGTGCTCCTGGTGCTCGAAGGGCGGACTCGTACGCGGAGATAGGGCGCTGGGCCGCGCCCACAACCGGGCCCGGGGGCGAAGCCCGGGCCATCGCGGGTCAGGCGGGGCCACCAGCGTGGAGACGGCGGCCGCGACGGCGCCGAGCAAGCCGAAGGTCCGGGCGAGGAGAGAGGAGTAGTCAGGCATCGTGCCCTGCCTGGTAGGCCGGTGAACCACCCGCCAAAGTGTCCGGCCGGGACCGATGAGTTTCGCGCGCCCTCCTGGTCTGAGCGTCATGACCGAACGCACGCAGACCCCCACGACCGTCTCGAACCTCGGCGTGGCGATGTTCACCGTCGCCGACCAGGATGCGGCCATCGCCTTCTACACCGAGAAGCTCGGGTTCGAGCTGCGCTCCGACGCCCGCTTCGGCGAGAACGGCGAGATGCGCTGGGTGGAGGTGGCCCCGCCCGGATCCACCGCCCGGCTGGCGCTCAACCCGCCGATGAACGACAAGCCCGGAGGAAGCGCGATCGGCGTGGAGAGCTCCGACATCGCGGGCGAGCACGCACGCCTGAGCGCCATCGGCGGCATCGACCTCGACGAGCCGCAGAGCGCGCCGGGCACCCCGGTGATGTTCATGCTCCGCGACCCGGACGGCAACACCATCGTCGTGGTGGAGGCGCCGCCCGCGGCCTGAGGGCCCGTTTCCGCGAATCGCCTGGGCGGTTCGACGCCCTTCCCGCGGGGCACCCATCAGTCACAGGGTGGATCGTTTCCACCCCGGCACGATGGCGTCCTCGCGGAAAGGGCCCGGGATGCACGGGCCGACGTCGTCTTCAAATGGCGCGGGTTGCCCGCTGCGGCGGGGGGATCGCCCCTCACGTGAGCGCGCGCAGGCTGGCGCCCGCACGCTGATCGGGCGGGTACACGGCAGGCCATGGCCCGGATCCTGTGTCCTTCACGGCCGTCTCCGGCGGCCTTCGCCTTGCTCGTCGCGGCGGCGCTCGCGGTCGCGGTGGGCGGCTTCGAGCACGCTCGGCTCTTCCATCGCGGCTACGCCGAGGTCGACGTGGTCGGACCGTTGTTCCTGCTCAACGGCGTCGCCTCGGCGATCGTGGTCCTCCTGCTGGCCGTCGAGCGGGTCGCGCTGTTCGTGGTCGGCACCCTGCTCCTGTCGATCACCTCGCTCGTCTCGATCCTGATCTCGCACTCGTCGAGCTTCTTCGGGTTCGCGGAGGGCGGCTACGACACGACCGCCAAGATCATCGTGGTCGCGGAGATCGCCTCCGTGGTGCTCGCGCTGGCGGCCGCGGTCGCGGCCTCGCGGGCGCGGAGCGGCTCACGCGGCGCGACGTCGCGTCGGGTGGCGGCATGAAGGCCGTACGCGGTCTGCTGGTCCTCGCCGCCGCAGCGGTCGTCCTCGCGGTCCTCGGCGTCGGGATGGGGGACGCGCCCAAGTCCCCGGACACGGCGCCGACCGGTGCGGCACTGGCCGCGTCCAAGCAGCGTGTCGCCGCGGGCGGTGCGATGGTCCAGAAGGGCAAGGAGGAGTTCGATCACGAGGGGTGTGACGCCTGCCACGCCATCGCCGCGACCGGCGCGAAGGGCAAGCTCGGCCCGCGCTTGGACACACTGGCCGGCGACAGCGTCGAGGACGACGTCAAGAACATCATCAAGCCGCGCGCCGACATCG
>JAWVGD010000532.1:0-4089 GCA_033855515.1 Baekduia sp. | reverse complement strand
GACCACACCGTCGCGCTGCTGACGTCGGAGCTGGTCGGCAACGCGGTCCGGCACGCCGGTCCGCTGAACCCGGCCGAGCGCATCGTGTTCCACGCACGCCTCGGGGAGGACCACGTCCGCGTCGAGGTGGCCGATCACGGGCCGGGCTTCGACCCCGAAGTCCGCCACGAGACCGCCGGCTTCGGCCTGCGGCTGGTGGACAAGCTCGCTTCCCGCTGGGGCGTCGAGCGCACCGCTCGCGGCTGCCGCGTCTGGTTCGAGGTCGACCGCAGCCGCGGTCGCTTCGAGCGCGACTGATCGCGCTCACGCATCCGAGGGCGCCGAGGGCGCCGTCCGGCCCCCGAAGCCGGAGCGCGACGTTCTACCGTCGAGGGCTCATGCACGGGCGCGCGGGCGCCGGATCGTCTCCCGGCTCATCCCGCGGCGGCCCACCGTCGCGTCGGCCCCGCCCCCTCGCCTAGCCTTAGAGATCCTCACCATGTCTGAATCGCAGAACCCGTCCAAGCGCGAGCGCCGCGACGCCGCCCGCGACGAACGCCTCCAGCGCGAGCAGGCTGCCGCCTCCGGCGACCTCCGGCGCAAGCGCCTGCTCCAACTCGGCGGCCTGCTGGCCGCCGCGGCGGTGATCGTGATCATCGCGGTCGTGGTCTCCAGCGGCGGCGGCAAGAAGAGCAGCGGCACCGCCTCGGCCGGCCTACAGGGCGTCGCCGAGACCAAGAGCCTCATCGGTGGGATCCCGCAGACGGGGATCACGCTGGGCAACGCGAACGCGCCGGTCACGATCGTCGAGTTCGCCGATCCGCAGTGCCCGTTCTGCAAGGACTACACCTTGAACGAGATGCCGGCGGTCGTGCAGAAGTACGTGCGCACCGGCAAGGCGAAGATGGATCTGCGGTTCCTGACGTTCATCGGCCCCGACTCGGTCACCGCCGCCAACGCGCTGCAGGGCGCCGCCGCGCAGGGGAAGCTGTGGAACGCCGCGGACCTCTTCTACCGCAACCAGGGGCAGGAGAACTCGGGCTACGTCACGAGCTCCTTCCTCGACCAGGTGCTGCGGGGCGCGGGCGCCGATCCGGCCAAGGCGATCGCCGCGGGCGGGACCCCGGCCGTGTCGCAGGACCTGGGGGCGGCCAAGACGCTGGCCAGCCGCTACGCCGTCGACAGCACCCCGACGGTCCTCGTCGGGCCCACCGGCGGTCAGCTCAAGAAGGACACCGAGGCGGCCCCGACGGCCGCGGGGATCGGCAAGCTCGTCGACGCGGCGGCCACCCAGGGCGGCACATGAGCGATCGGGCGCTGGGCCGCACCGGCCTCGTCCTCGCCGCGCTGGGGATCGGCGTCGCCGGTTACCTCGTGTACGTGCACTACGCCAACATCGACCCGGTCTGCAACATCGCCCACGGCTGCCACAAGGTGCAGACCTCCCAGTACGCCAAGCTGGCCGGCGTGCCGGTCGCGCTGCTCGGGCTCATCGGCTACGTGACGCTGCTCGGCGCCCTGCTGGCGCCGGGCGAGTCGGCGCGGATGCTCGGGGCGCTCGTCGCCCTGGTCGGCTTCGGCTTCTCGGCCTACCTGACCTACCGCGAGCTCTTCACCATCGACGCGATCTGCCAGTGGTGCGTGGCCAGCGCGATCCTCATGACCGGCCTGGCGATCGTGTGCACGTTGCGCCTCGCGCGGGTGCCGCCGCCGGCGGCGTGACACGCTGTCGGGCGCATGAGCCGCCGCTTCACCGTCCTGTCCGCCCTCGTGGGCGTCGCCGCCGCGATCGTCGTCCTGGCGATCGCCGTCTCCAGCGGCGGCGGCTCGTCGCGGCGCGCGGCCCATGTCCCGGGCCGCGACGTGACGCGGATCATCCGCGGGATCCCGCAGAGCGGCCTGACCCTCGGGCGCCCCGACGCCCCGGTCCTGCTCGTCGAGTTCGCCGACCCGCAATGCCCGTTCTGCCGCGAGTTCGCCGCCACGTCCTGGCCGACGATCGTGCAGAAGTACATCCGCACCGGCAAGGTCCGGATGGAGCTGCGGCTCATCGACATCCTCGGCGCCGACTCGGCGCGCGCCAACCGCGCGCTGCAGGCCGCCGCGCTGCAGAACCGGATGTGGGACGCGTCGATGCGCTTCTACGACGCCCAGGGCCAGGAGAACACGGGCTACGTGACCGACCGGTTCCTGCGGCAGGTGCTCGGCGGCGTGCGCGGCCTGGACGCCGGCCGGGCGATGCGCGACCGGTCCGCCCCGCAGGTCAAGGAGGCGCTCGGCGCCGTGCACAGCCTGCAGAGCCGCTACGCCGTGAGCTCGACGCCGACGCTGATGATCGGCACCGACGTCACCGACCTGCGGCCGGTCTCGGAGGGCGTCATCGCCCCCGAGAAGCTTGCGCAGGTGATCAACGCCGCGCTGCTGCGGACGGTCTGACCGCACCGTCCTGGGTGGTACGGGTGGCGCGTAGGGTGATACCCTACGTCTACCGTGCTGAAGAAGACCAGCATCTACCTCGACGAGGAGCTCGACCACGGCCTCGCACGGCGCGCGGCCGAGGAGGGCATCACCAAGGCGGAGTTCATCCGCCGGACGCTGGCGGCCGCGGTGCAGCGGCCCAAGCGCCCGCGGCCCGAGGCCGTCGGGTTCGAGGACCGCGGTTAGATGGCCATCATCATCGGCCCGGACTTCGTCCTCGCCCTCGTGCGCTCCCAGCACCCGCGCCACGGTGACGCCGTCGCGCTCCTGAGCGAGCTCGACGAGGACCTCGTGACCTCGCCGCTGGCGGTGGCCGACATCGACCGCACGGTCGCGGGCGCCGCGGGCGACGAGGCCCAGCGCGCCGTGTGGCGCGACTTCGAGCGCGGCGCCTATGCCGTGCGCTGGTGGGCCGACGCGCTGAAGGAGACCCTCGGCGTCGCCCGCCGCCATCCCGAGGCGGGGCTGACGATCGCGTCGCTCGTCGCCCTCGCGGGGCGCCTCAACACGCGCCGCATCGCCACCTTCGACGAGCAGTTCCGAACACTGACCACGCCGGACGGGGAAGCCTTCGTGGTGCTCCCCGCCGACCGCTGAAAGGACCACGAACCATGGCTTCCACCGAGCATCCCAACAGCTTCGACGCCCGCGGCACGCTGAAGGTCGGCGATCGCGAGCTCGAGATCTTCCGCCTGCAGGCGCTGCAGTCGAAGTTCGACATCGCCCGCCTGCCGTTCTCGCTGAAGATCCTGCTCGAGAACCTGCTGCGCACCGAGGGCAACGGCGCCGTCGAGGCGGCCGACATCGAGGCGCTCGCGACCTGGGACGCCAAGGCCGATCCCAGCAAGGAGATCGCCTTCACGCCCGCGCGCGTGGTCATGCAGGACTTCACCGGCGTCCCGGCCGTCGTCGACCTCGCGGCGATGCGCGATGCGATGGCCGACCTCGGCGGCGACCCGTCCAAGATCGAGCCGCTCGTCCCGGCCGAGCTCGTCATCGACCACTCCGTCCAGGTCGACGAGTTCGGCACCGCCCGCGCGTTCGCCCACAACGCCGAGCGCGAGTTCGAGCGCAACCGCGAGCGCTACGAGTTCCTGAAGTGGGGCCAGGACGCCTTCGAGACCTTCAAGGTCGTCCCGCCGGACACCGGCATCGTCCACCAGGTCAACCTCGAGTACCTGGCGCGGGTGGTCTTCGTCGACGACCGGACCAACACCGCCTACCCCGACACGCTGGTCGGGACCGACTCGCACACCACGATGATCAACGGCCTCGGCGTCCTGGGCTGGGGCGTGGGCGGCATCGAGGCCGAGGCCGCCATGCTCGGCCAGCCGATGTCGATGCTCATCCCGCAGGTCATCGGCTTCAAGCTCCACGGCGAGCTGCCCGAGGGCGCCACGGCGACCGACCTCGTGCTCACCGTCACCGAAATCCTTCGCAAGAAGGGGGTCGTGGGCAAGTTCGTGGAGTTCTTCGGCCCCGGCGTCACCGCGTTGCCGCTGGCGGACCGCGCGACGATCGGCAACATGAGCCCCGAGTTCGGCTCGACCTGCGCGATCTTCCCGATCGACGCCGAGACCCTGCGCTACATGGCGTTCTCGGGTCGCCCGAAGGAGCTCATCGACCTGGTCG
>JAWVGD010000531.1:0-3724 GCA_033855515.1 Baekduia sp. | reverse complement strand
AGCGCGAGGCCGATGACCAGCGTCGGAGCCATGCCGCTCAGGCCGCCACGGCGGCGGGGGCCGGCCGCAGCCGGCGCGCGGTCGGAAGCTGGATCTGGCCCTCGACGCACAGCGCCGCCGCGGCGATCCGCGGCATCGCCAGCGCGCCGTCGAAGAGCAGGTAGCGGGGCTGCCAGCGGGGATCGAACTTCGCGTTGAAGCGCTCGAGCCGCTCGACCTGGAACCAGCGGTCGCCCACCCGCAGCAGGGTGGCCAGCGCGCGCTGCAGCGGGTTGGCCGGCGCGCGCAGCCAGCGGCCGAACGCCGCGAAGTTCAGCGAGAACTCCTCGACGCCGCGTCCCGCCAGCAGCTCGGCCGCGTGCACGATGAGGAACTCGGTGAGCCCGTTCGGCGTGCTCTGGTCCCGGCACATGGAGCCGAGCGAGACCTGCGGCCGGCCGAAGACGGGCATGAAGTGCAGGAAGCCACCCACCGATCCGTCGGCCCCGCGAGCCAGGACGACGACGGCGTCGGGCAGCAGCTCGTCGGCGATCGCGTCGCCGGCCATCGAGAACCCGCGCTCGGCGGCTCCTGCGCGCCAGGACTCGTTGACGACCGTGAGCTGCGCGAGCGTCGCCGTGTCGAGGTCGCCGGCCAGGTGCAGCTCGGCCGTATGTGTCCGCGCCACCCGGTTGACGGCCTTGCGCAAGCTCTTGCGCGCGCCGCCCGACAGGTCCATCGGCCCGGTGGCGAGCATCGCCTCGTCGCCGAGGTAGAGGCTGCGCAGGCCCAGCGCCCGGCCGACATCCGCGCACCGCTCGCTCGCGTTGACCACTCCGAAGGACAGTCCATGGGACCGCGCCTCGTCCCGCGCGCCGGCGAGCGCGGCGCCGAGATCCTCGTCGGCGCCGACCGGGTCGCCGGCGACGAGGAGCGCGCCGGCCTGCGCGCGCTGCCCGACGAGGCTGCGCCCGCCCGCGTGGAAGCGGTGCTGGAGGTCGCGCCGGAGCTTGAACGCGCTCAGGGTGTCCGAGCCGAAGCTGCGCACGTGCGCCGCTGCGCGACGCCGGTCGCCCTCGTCGGTGGCCGCCGGCGCCGAGACGAGGGCCCGCGCCGCGCCGACCCACAACGCGACGCCGCCGAGGCAGGCCGCCACGGTCGTGCCGTCGAAGCCCGGGAGCACGGCCGCCCCCGCCAGGGCGCACCCGCCCACGGCGAGCAACACGATGGCCTTGAGCCCGACGCGGCGCGGCGTGAGCGCCGGGAACGCGCCGCACGACCGCCAGAGCCCGAGCGCCAGCGCGCAGGTCAGCGCGGCTTCACCGAGGTCCGGCCCCTTTGCGAGGTCCACGGCGCCCATCGCCGCGAGCGCGCCGACGGCGACCTGCGCGGCACCCCGGCGCCCGCGCGCCAGCTGCACGCCGGCGACGATCAGCGCGAGCCCCAGCGGGAGCGCGATGGACCGCGCGGCCGCGAGCTCGGCGCGCGAGGCGACGCTGAGCAGGACGTGCATGTGGCCGCCCGGCGCGGGCAGCAGCGCCGACACGACGTTGACGATGCCGACGGCCACGGTCGCGGCGCCGGCCAGCAGCGGGAAGCGCCTGCCGGCGCGCCGGGGCCGGGACGCAGAAGCTCGTCGGGCGTGGATCATGGCGCAGACGATCGTCGGCGAAGATGAACCACCGATGAGCCGAGCAGCGCGCCGGTCGCGGCGGCGATGACGTGCTGGACGGCGGCGAGCTCGGGGTCGATCACCAGGGCGATCGTGACCCCGACGCCGAGTGCCGCGCCGGCCCGGCCGCGGTGCGGCGCGGGCAGCGTCGCGATCCATGCGGCCAGCAGCCCGAGCAGGCCCGCCGAGCTGCCGATGTTCGGCTCGGACGCCAGCCGCTCCTGGCCGGTCAGCTCCAGCGCGCCCAGTGCGAGCAGCGAGCTGGCCGCGTCGCAGATCACGTACACCAACAGCGCGCGCAGCGTGCCCAGGCGCGCCTCGGCCGCGGGGAGCGCCGCCAGCAGCGCGGCGATCGGCCAGACCCAGCCCGACTCCTCCTGCACGAGCGAGGAGGTCGGCAGCCGCCACAGCCGGCCGGCCCCGATCTGGGGCCAGCTCACCGAGAGGCGGTCGACGAGCCGCGGATGCAGACCGGGGTCGATGACCGTCGCGACCATGAGCGCCACGAGGACGCCACCGAGGAGCAGCGTCAACGGATACCGCGGCACGCCGGTCACGGTGCGGACCCGAGATGAAGGCCGGATGAGGAGATCGCCGCCGCCGCCGGACCGCTGGCGCTGGCATGATCGGGACCGTGCGCGTGCTGGTCGTCGAAGACGAGGTCCCGCTGGCCAAGCTCATCCGGCAGGGGCTCGTCCAGGACGGACAGCTCGCCGACGTGGCGGTCCGCGGTGAGGACGCGTTGTGGATGGCCGCGTCCACGCCGTACGACGTGATCTGCCTCGACGTCAACCTCCCGGGCATCGACGGGTTCGAGACCTGCCGCCGCCTGCGCGCTGAAGACGTGGCGACCCCGATCCTCATGCTCACGGCGCGCGACGCGGTCGGCGACCGGATCACGGGCCTGGACACCGGCGCCGACGACTACCTCGTCAAGCCCTTCGACTTCGGCGAGCTCCTCGCGCGCCTGCGCGCGCTCGCGCGCCGCACGGCCACCGCGCCGCAGGTGGTCCTGCGCGTCGGGGACCTGACGCTCGACCCGGCCAGCCACCGCGTGACGCGGGGCGACACCGAGATCGAGCTCTCGGCCAAGGAGGTGCAGATCCTCGAGGTGTTCATGCGCCACCCGGACGAGGTGCTCTCCCGGCTGCAGCTGCTGGAACGGGCGTGGGACGCCAGCTACGAGAACCGCTCCAACGTCATCGACGTGTACATCAGGTACCTGCGCGAGAAGATCGACCGCCCGTTCGGCGTCGACACCCTCGAGACCGTACGCGGCGCCGGCTACCGCCTGCGCACCCCCTGACCCCGCCCTTATGCCGGCGGCAGTCCGATCCGCACCTCCGCGCCGCCGCCGGGCGCCGCGCCCGCCGCGACCGAGCCGCCGTGGGCCCGGACGATCGCCTCGGCGAGCGCCAGCCCGAGGCCGCTGCCCTCCCCCGGGACGACCTGGCTGAACCGGTCGAAGGCCTTGGGCAGGAAGTCGGCGGGGAACCCGGGGCCCGCGTCGCGCACGACGATCTCGACCCCGGACCCCGACGGCGCCGGACGCGCGACGACGGCGATCGCGCCCGCCCCGTGGCGCAGCGCGTTGATCACCAGGTTGTCGAGCACCTGCGCGAGGCGGTCGGCGTCGCCCAGCACCACCGCGCCGCCGTCGACCTCCATGTCTGCCGTCAGCGGGCGGCCCGCCGCGCGCGCCGCGGCGCCGTGGCGCGCGACCGTCGCCTCGAGCAGGTCCTGGACGTCGAGGGGCTCGGCGCGCAGCGGGAGCCGCCCCTGGTCGGCTCGCGCCAGCACGAGCAGGTCGTCGGCCAGGCGCCCGAGCCGGGCCACGTCGGCCTGCGCCCCCTCCAGCCCCTCGCGCAGGGAGCGGGCGTCGCCCGGGCCGCGCAGCGCGACGTCGAGTCGCGTGCGGAGGACGCTGATGGGCGTGCGCAGCTCGTGGCTGGCGTCGCTGACGACACGGCGCTCCAGCTCGAGCGCCTCCTGGCGGCGCTCGAGCAGCTCGTTCAGCGTTCCGGCCAGGCGGTCGAGCTCGTCGCCGGTGCCGGGCTCGGGCAGCCGCTCGCC
>JAWVGD010000530.1:0-15118 GCA_033855515.1 Baekduia sp. | reverse complement strand
GGGAAGAGCGAGTCGCCGGTGAACAGGTGGGGCCCGCCTTCGGGGTCGCGGAAGAGCACGGCGATCGAACCCGGCGTGTGCCCGCGCAGATGGATGATTTCGAGCGACACGTCCCCGACGGTGATCGTGTCGCCGTGGTGCAGCCGCTCGTCGACCGCCACCGGCAACTCATCGGCGTCGGCATCGCCGGCGTAGATCGCGGCGCCGGCCGCCTCGGCCGTTTCAGCGAGCGCTTGCCAGTGGTCGCCGTGCCGGTGCGTCGTGAGGATCGCCGACACCGGTGGACCCTCGTACACGATGAGTTCGCGCAGCCGATCGGCCTCGTTCGCCGCGTCGATCAGCAGGCCCTCATCGGTCTCGGTGCAGCGCAGCAGGTAGGCGTTGTTCGACATCGGCCCGACAGCCAGCTTCGCAATCGTCAGCCCGGGCAGCCGGCGGACGTCCATGTCGCCGCCGACCTTGACCTTTCCGGTGTACGTGTCGCTCATAGTCAGAAAGCTAGTCGAACACCGGCGCGAACTCCTCGGTCGGTGGTCCAGCGGACAGTTCGACGCGGGTGTCGGGGAGGTCCCGCAGCACGGTGCGGACGTAGGACGCGACGGCGGCAGCGCGACCGACGTCGCTGCCGCGTTGCTCGGACAGCAGCCAGCGGTGCTCATTGATCTCGTGGAACAACTCGGCGTCGGGGAGCTTCTTGCGCAGCTCGGGCGGGACGAGGTCGAGAGTGCCGTAGAACTTCTCATCCAACCAACGCCGGGCCGCGGCGTCATCGGGGATGGGGACTCCGGCGCCGGACTCCCACTTGGCCTTGAACCGGGCCAGGTCGCCGAGCAGGTCTCGGGCCTGGTTCTCCTGCACCCGCAAGCCGGTCAGTTCGAACAGGCGCCGCTGGTGGTGGCCGGCTTCGACCACCTGGGCGTCGAAATGCAGCCGCAGACCTTCTGGCTCGGTCTTGATCGTCAGCTCGGAGACGTCGAAGCCGAGGTCGTTGAGCCGGCGCACTCGCGCGTTGATCCGATAATTTTCGCCGCGCGGGACCACCACGTCGTCGGTGAGTTCCGTCCAGAGACTGTCGTAGCGGGCGCGCAGGCTGTCCACCGCTTCGAGGACGTCGAACGACTCGTCCAGAAGGTTCCCAGCCTGCAGGTCGAACATCTCCCCGGCGATGTTCTCACTCGCGATGTCCAGGTCGTGGGTCCGCTGACCGGTCGTCAATCGCTGGTGCATCTCGCCGGTCTCGGCGTCGACGAGATACGCCGCCAGCGCGCCTGCGTCACGGCGGAAGAGCGTGTTGGACAGCGAGCAGTCGCCCCAGTAGAAGCCGGCGAGGTGCAACCGGACGAACAAGCCGGCCAGTGCGTCCAGCAAGCGGGTGCGCAAGCCGGGCAGCGCCCGCCCGGTGAACAGTGACCGGTAGGGCTGCGAGAACTGCAGGTGCCGGGTCAGAAGTAGCCCGTCGAGTTCCTCCCCGTCGTCGCTCTTGCGTCCGACGACGGTGGCATACGCCTCGACGACCGGGACCGAGTGCTCGGCCAGGGCCCGGAGCAGTTGGTGTTCTCGCACCACGTACCGGTCGGTCGCCTCCTTCACGGCGAAGATCTCGCCGCCGACCTCGACGAAGCGAACGAGGTGCCGGGAGATGCCTCGTGGCACGTAGACGATGAGATCGTCGGGCCAGTCGGCCAAGGGCGTGTCGAAGGGCAGTCCGATGAGCTCGGTATTCGTGCCGATCGCGGTGAAGGCGTAGCTACCCACCCGGTCCAGAGTAGGGGCGATAGATGTCTTTCCGCGCCCGCCGTCGGAACTTGGCGGTGGGCGACGACGATACGGATATGGATGCGCACTCGGCCACCAGTGCCGATGACGCGCGCGCAGCGCTCCTCCGGCTTTACGACCCGGCCCTGCCGCAGGTCTACGGCTATCTCCTGCGGCGGTGCGGGCGCCGGGACGTCGCTGAGGAGCTGGCCTCCGAGACCTTTCTCGCCGCGGCCGATGCCGTGCGCCGCGACCGACCACCCCCGATCAACGTCGCCTGGCTGATCGGCGTGGCGCGGCACAAGCTCGCCGACCATTGGCGACGGCAAGCGCGGGAGGAGCGTGGTCTGCGCGTGGTGGCCACGGATCCCTCCGGCCGAACGGTCGACGAGGATCCATGGGACGCGCACCTGGACGGAATGCGGGCGACGCAGACGTTGAGCGCGCTGGCCCCGCAGCATCGACTCGCCCTCACGCTGCGTTACGTCGACGATCTGCCGGTCGCGGAGGTGGCAGCGGTCCTCGGCCGCACCCTGCACGCCACCGAGGCCCTGTTGGTTCGGGCCCGAATCGCGTTCCGCACGCACTACACATCCACCGACGGGGAGGGGGACGGCCATGCATGACCCGTTCAGCGACCTGCGGGACCCGGTCACTCCGCTTCGCCCCGATCCCGAATTCGCCGACCAGCTGCGTGCCCGGCTCGAGCGCGCACTCACCCTGCCGAGAGGAGTGGTCACCGTGACCACGATGGCCGAGACCCACACTCAGACCGAGATCGAAACCGCGGCGCCGACCGGAGCCGCCGTGCCCTATCTCGCCGTCGCAGATGCCCGGCGGGCGCTGGAGTGGTACGCCGAGATCTTGGGCGCGCAGCTGGTCGGTGACCCGATCGTCATGCCTGATGGCCGGGTCGGCCACGCTGAACTCGCGCTCGCCGGGGGCACGATCTATCTGGCCGACCAGCACCCTGAGCTCGGCGTGGTCGCCCCGTCGCCGGGGGCCGCCTCGGTCAGCCTGATGCTGCGCGTGGGCGACGCCGATGCAACCCGGGCCCGCGCGATCGCGGCCGGCGCTACGGGTGATCGCGAGCCCTACGACGGATACGGCACCCGCAACGCGTGGATCGTCGACCCGTTCGGGCATCGCTGGGGCCTGAACTCGACTCGGCCGAGGACCGCTAACCGGTATCGGCCAGGCGACGTCGGTTACGTATCCCTGTGGGTCCCGGAGGCCGCGCGGGCCGCCCGCTTCTACGGCGACGTCCTGGACTGGCGGATGGCTGGCGACCTCGTGGTCGGGGCGACCCCGACGACCAGCATCGCCGGCACGGACGAGGACATGACGCTGTTCTGCTGCTACGCGGTCGAGGATGTCCACGCCGCCGCCCAGCGCGTGCGTGACGCCGGCGGTGAGGCGAGCGAGCCGAGCGACCGGCCGTACGGCCTGACCAGCGAGTGCGCCGACGACCAGGGCACTCGGTTCGCGATCTACCAGCCCCCGTCCGGCGCGGACGGGCTCCGGCCTCCGGCCAACGGCCGGCGTCATGGCGACCTGGCCTACCTCACGCTCGAGGTCGTGGATTCGGCGCGGGCCCGGGCCTTCTACGGCGCGGTGCTCGGGTGGCGATTCACCCCGGGCCGGGTCGTGGACGGCTGGAACGTGGAGGACACGGCGCCGATGATCGGCCTGAGCGGCGGCCGCGAGCGCGCCACCGCGGTTCCGATGTGGCGCGTCGTCGACATCGAGCGCGCCGTCGCCGCGGTGCGCGCCGGCGGAGGGACGGCCACGGATCCCGAGCGGCAGCCGTACGGCCTGACCAGCGAGTGCGCCGACGACGAGGGGATGCGCTTCTATCTCGGCGAGATGTGAGGCGCCGGCTGTCAGAGGGCGAGCGACAGCAGGGCGTTCTCGACCACCTCGGTCAGCGCCGGGTGGATCCAGTACTGCCCCCGCGCCATCTCCCGCACGTCGAGGCCGAAGGTCATCGCCTGGATGAGCGGCTGGATCAGGGTGGCGGCCTGCTCGCCCATGATGTGTGCGCCGATGAGCTGGCCGGTCGAGCGGTCAGCTATCAGCTTGCACATGCTTGTGGTGTCCTCCATCGCCCAGCCGTAGGCCGTGCTGCCGTAGCCCTGGACCGTAGTGACGTAGGAACGCCCGGCGTCGTCAGCCTCCTCTTCGGTGAGGCCGACCGAGGCAATCTGCGGGTGCGTGAACACGGCAGCTGGGACGAATCGGTGATCGGCCGCGACGAGGTCGTCCGGGTACGCCAGGTTGTGCGCGACGACCCGGGCCTCGTGGTTGGCGACGTGCTTGAGCTGATGCTCGGCGCACACATCGCCCAGCGCCCAGACGTCCGGCGCGGACGTTCGCTGGAACTGGTCGACCTTGACCCGTCCGTCGAGATGGACGTCGACGCCGGCCACGTCCAGGTTCATGTGATCCGAGTTGGGCACCCGCCCGGTTGCGACCAGCAGCAGGTCCCCGGACACCGACGTACCGTCGGTGAGCTCCACACGGACGTCGCCCGCGTGACCAGAGACCGTCCGAACCTGCACTCCGGTGCGCAGGTGCCACCGATCCCGGACCAGGGCGGTGAACCGGCTCGTGACGTCGCGGTCGAGATGGCGCAGCAGCCCACTCCGGGCCAGGACCGTCGTGTGCACGCCGAAGGCCGAGAACACGTGCGCGAACTCGGCCGCGATGTAGCCGCCGCCCAGGATGATGAGCCGCGAGGGCAGGTCGTCGATACGCATAACGGTGTCGGACGTGTGGAACGGCACGCCGCTCACCGCGACCGGCGACGGGACCACGGCCCGGGAACCACTCGCGAGAACGACGCGGTCGGTGGTGATCGTCTCGCCGGTGGCCAGGCGCAGCGTCTTCGGTGCGGTGAACACGGCGTGCGACTCGTACAGGGTGACGTTGGGAGTGCCGGTGGCGCGGTACTCGCGTCCGCTCACCGAGATCGGGTCGATCCGTCCGAAGATCCGATCCCGGACTGCGGGCCACTCGACGTCAGGCGGCGTCCCGTGCAGGCCGAGACGCTCGGACTCGCGCACGTTGGCGACGAGGTCGGCGGGGTAGACGTACATCTTGGTCGGGATGCAGCCGACGTTGGTGCAGGTGCCTCCGAAGACGCCCTCCTCGACGAGGGCAATCCGCCAGTCGTCGAGGTCGGGCGTCATCAGCGAGTTGCCCGAGCCGGAGCCGACGATCACCAGGTCGTAGTGCGTCACTGCCGGACCATATCCGTCCTGAGCGCGTCACCAGCGCGCGACCGCCTCGGCCATGAGGTCACCGAAGAGGTGCTCGAACTCCGACGTCGCCAGCCCGCGGGCCGCGAACCACCGGCAGACGTTGGTGCAGTCGCGTTCCAGGAACGCGGCACCCTGGGGGTTGGCGAACAGGTCGACGATCTGGGGCACGTCGATCACCACCAGCCGGCCCTGGTGGACCAGCAGGTTGTAGGCCGAGAGGTCGCCGTGGGCGTACCCCGCGCGGGCCATGATCCGCATGGCCTCGACGCACTGGTTCCACAGGTCGGCGAGCTCGACCGCCGAGGGCCGGTACTGGGCCAGCCGCGGCGCGGCCGCCCCGTCCGGCTCGCCGATGAACTCGAGCATGAGCTCCGAACCCGACAGCTGGACGGGATAGGGGACGGGCGCGCCGACCAGCCAGAGCCGGGACAGCGCGTCGAACTCGGCGGCCGCCCACTTGCCGGCCGCGAGGTCGCGGCCGTAGGAGGTGCCGCGGGCCATGGCCCTGGTGTCGCGGGACTTGCGGGTACGCCGGCCCTCTTGGTAGCCGGCATCTCGATGGAACATGCGGTGCTCGGTGCCGCGGTAGCGCTTGGCGGCGAGCAGGCAATCGGCGCCGCCGGGAAGGCCCCGGCGGACGAGGCTCACGTCGGCCTCCTTGCCGGTCTTGAGGACGCCCAGATCGGTGTCGAGGGCGGAGAGTCCGGTGACGACCCAAGCCGGCAGGGGGTCGGGTCCGTGCTGGGCGGTGTCCCAGCTGGAGAAGGGTGGTTCGTCGTACGGGTCTTCATTGAGACGCACTTGGTGTGCTCCTGAGGAACGGCTCGTCGGCCGCCCGTCAGGGGCGGCTCAGTGCGAGCGGGGACGGGGACGGAGAGACGTCACCCGGGCGGCGGTCATCGACACGGGGTTCTCCCTTCTCGTCGAGCAGCGGCCCGATCGGGTCGCGCGGAGCAGGGGCTCAGTCTGGCGGCCTTAAGGCTGGCGGGCAAACGAATTCGCAGTCGCTAGCCTTGGCGCGTGCTACGACTCTCCACGCTGTTCCTGCGGACCCTGCGCGACGACCCCGCCGACGCGGAGGTCCCGAGCCACCGACTGCTCGCACGAGCCGGCTACGTGCGCCGGATCGCGCCCGGCATCTACTCGTGGCTGCCCCTCGGAATGGCGGTCCTGCAGAGCATCGAGCGGATCGTGCGCGAGGAGATGGCGGCGATCGGGGCCCAGGAGGTCCACTTCCCGGCACTGATCCCGCGCGAAATCTTCGAGGCCAGCGGTCGGTACCAGGACTATTACGACATCCTGTTCAAGCTCACCGACCGCAAGGACGCCGACTACCTCCTCGGGCCGACGCACGAGGAACTCTTCACGCTGCTGGTGAAAGGCGAGTACTCGTCCTACAAGGACTACCCGCTCGCGCTTTACCAGATCCAGACGAAGTACCGCGACGAAGCGCGCCCGCGCGCCGGGATCCTGCGGGCCCGCGAGTTCGTGATGAAGGACTCGTACTCCTTCGACGTGGACGACGAGGGCCTCGCCGCCTCCTACGCCGCGCACCGCGAGGCCTACGTCCGCACGTTCGGGCGGCTCGGGCTGGACTACCGGATTGCCTCGGCGGTCTCGGGCTCGATGGGCGGATCGGCGTCCGAGGAGTTCCTGGCCCTAAGCCCGGTCGGCGAGGACACGATCATCACGTGCTCGTCGTGCGACTACGCGGCCAACTCCGAGGCGGTCCGGATCGCCCCCGCACCCGCCGACACGGCCAGCTACCCGCCGCTCGACGAGGTGCCCACCCCCGACACCCCGACGATCGCCTCGCTGGCCGCGTACTTCGGGGTGGATCCGGCGGCGACGCTGAAGAACGTGCTGGTCACGATCACGGATCCGGCGGGCAAGAGCGAGGTCGCGGCGATCGGCGTGCCCGGGGACCGCGAGGTCGACCTGAAGCGGCTCGGCGCGCTACTGGAACCATCCACTGTGGAGCTGTTCACCGGCTTCGCGGACCGGCCCGACCTGGTCCGCGGCTACGTCGGGCCCCAGGATCGCGCGTTCGCCTACTACGCCGATCCGCGGATCGCACCCGGCTCGGCGTGGATCACCGGCGCGAACCGCGAGGGCGTGCACGTGCGCAACGCGGTCGCCGGGCGCGACTTCACCGTCGACGGGTACTGGGACGTGGCCGACATTCGCGACGGCGATCCGTGCCCGGCCTGCGGCGGATCCCTCACCAGCGGCCGCGCCATCGAGATCGGCCATATCTTCCAGCTCGGCCGCAAGTACGCCGACGCGTTCGCACTCGACGTCCTCGGATCCGACGGCAAGCCCCGCCGGGTCACGATGGGCTCCTACGGGATCGGGGTGTCCCGGGTCCTGGCCGCGATCGCCGAGCAGCGGCACGACGAGCACGGCCTCCGCTGGCCCGCCGAGATCGCCCCCGCGGACGTCCACCTCGTCGCCGCCGCGAAGGGCGAGGCGATCGCGGCCACCGTGGCGATCGGCGAGGGGCTCGAAGCCGCCGGGATCCGGGTGCTGGTCGACGACCGGTCCGGGGTGTCCAACGGCGTGAAGTTCACCGACGCCGAGCTGCTCGGGATCCCGCTGGTCGTCGTGGCCGGGCGCGGGCTCGCCGAGGGCACGGTGGAGGTCCGCGACCGGGCCACCGGCGAGCGCATCGAGGTGCCGCTGGACGGGCTCGCGGGTCAGCTCACCCGGTTGCTCGCCTCCTGAGACGCGGCCGCCGCCCGCCGGGCCGCCGCCGCCCTGCTCGCGGTGGCGGCGGCCTTGCGCTGGGCGCCGGCGAGGCTGGTCTGGAACTCGGCGATCCACTCGGAGGTCTCGGAGCTGGTCAGCGCGACGAGGTCGCCGGAGAACTCGCGCAGCAGGGTGAGCTGCCGTTCGACCTCTTCGAGCTGGCGCCGGGTCGTGAGCGCGCTGCGGGCACACTCGGCGGCCCAGTCGAACCGCAACACCTCAAGCCGGCGCTGGACGGCCTGCGCGGTGACCATGTCCCGCATCCAGCCCGACGAGAGCCCGAAGAAGTGGTCGAACCCGACGCACGCCGCCGCGAGGGCCAGTAACGCGTACCCGTACTCGGCGTGCAGCGGCTTGACGACCGAGGTCAGCAGCGGCACGAGCACGCCGAGGGACACCAGCAGGATGCTCAGCGCCCGCAGCAGGCGCGAGGCCCGCTTGCGGCTGCGCTTGTGCCGCAGGTACCAGTCGACGGCTTCGAGCGCCGCGGACTCGGCCCGGGTGAACAGCGTCGTCAGAGCCTCGGCCGGGCGTTCCCAGTCGACGGCGGACGTGACGGTGAACGGGCTCGGCCGCAGGTCCAGGCGGCGCGCCTTGCGGGTGATCCGCGCCTGCCGGGCCTGCTCCTTCGCCGCGGCCGTGGCCTTCTGCTTGGCCAGTTTCGCGGCGGCCCGTTCGTCCTTTTTCGCCTGTACCGCGGCCACCCGCGCCTCCTTCTTCGCGCGAGCGGCGGCCGCACGCTCGTCTCGTTCGGCCTGCTCGGCGGCCTGCTTCTCGGCCTTGGACCGCTCGGCGGCGGCCTGCTTCTCCGCCTTGGACCGCTCGGCCTCCGCCTGCTTCTGCGCCTTCTCGCGCTCGGCCGCGGCCTGCTTCTCGGCCCTGGACCGGTCCGCCGCGGCCTGCTTCTCCGCCTTCGCACGGTCGGCGGCCTCGGCCTTCGCGGCCTTGTCCGCTTCGGCGGCGGCCCGCTTGTCGGCCTTGGCCCGCTCCGCCTCGTCGGCGCGCTGGGCCTTCTCCGCCTCGGCGGCGGCCCGCTTGTCGTTCTTGGCCCGCTCGGCCTCGTCGGCGCGCTGCGCTTTCTCGGCGGCGGCCGCGTGCCGTTCGGCCTGCCGCTGCGCCGCGGCGGCCTCCTTCGCGACGGCCTTGTCGGCGGACTCGTCCGGCCGGCCCGACGCCTGCGCATCGGCGAGGGTGGTGCCGGGACTGCGGCGGGGCAGCGATCCGTCGGCGGCGCCGTCCGGATCGCCGTCCGAGTCGCCATCCGGGCGGCGTACCGCGCCCGGCTCGGGACGGTGCCGGCCGGGAACGCCGACCGCACTCCCGCCCTCGGCCGAGCTGCCGGATCCGGCCGAACCTGCGGATCCAGGAGCGCCGCCGGATCCGGGGGTGCGCCCGGCCGCCGGCAGGAACGTTGTGGGGGAGTCGGACTCGACCGCGCGGCTCACGGGCTTCGCCGGGGCCTTGCGCGGGGCGCGCGGAGTGCCCGCCGCACGGGTGCGAGGCTTGCTCTCCGTAGTGGACGGTCCGTCGGGCGATCCCTGCGCCGGGCTCGGGGATCCGCCCGGGGCCGATGCGCCACTGGCCGCCGGGTCGTTTCGGGGCCGGTCGCCCTGCGCGTCCGGACCTTCGTCAAGCGAGGCCATGATCTGCGATAACTCCTTAACAGCACACGGGAAGACACGGTCAGACTGCCGGTCGTGTCAAGTGAGGGGAAATGCGCTCACCGGCCGCTACCGAGTGACTCCCCACCGCGCGGAATCAGGCCGGAAACTCGCTCCGCAGTGACTGACCGTGCTCGTCCAGCTCCGGCGCGGCCGTCCGGACCGCCGGGTCGGCGTACCCCGACAGTTTGGCGACCTGGCCCGGCAATTGCAGCCCGCCGGCCGTGACGACGAGCCGCCGCGCGGCCGCCTGCGGCGATCCGAGGGCCTCGGGGACGGTCGCCACGGGCGCGCACGGCACCCCGGCGGCCTCCAGAGCGGCGGCCCAGTGCGCCACGTCCCCGGCGCCGAGCACGGCTTCCAGATCCGCCGTGAGCTCGCGGACGTGCGCGATCCGGGCCGAGTTGCCGCGGTACCGGGGATCGGTGGCGAGCGCGGGGGATCCGATCGCCGCGCAGGCCCGGACGAACAGCTCGTCGTTGCCCGCACAGATCACCAGCTGGCCGTCGCGGGCCGAGAAGGATCCGAACGGGGCGATCGTGCGGTGCGCGGATCCGACCCGGGCCGGGGTGGCGCCCGTGGCGAGTGTCTCCAGGGCCGCCCCTTCGAGCAGGCTGACGGTGGCGTCGAACATCGCCACGTCGACATGGCAGCCCCGGCCGGTCCGCTCCCGGGCGTGCAGCGCGGCGAGCACCGCCCCGAAGCCGTACAGCCCGGCGGCCAGGTCGGCGATCGAGGTACCCGGCCGGACCGGTGGCCCGTCCGGCTCGCCGGTGATCGACATCAGCCCGGCCGCGGCCTGGACGGTCGCGTCGTACGCGGGCCGGTCGCGCCACGGCCCACTCTGGCCGTAGCCCGAGATCGACGCGTAGACCAGCCGCGGACCGATCTCGGCGAGCGCGTCGTAGCCCAGGCCGAGGCGGTCCATCACGCCCGGCCGGAAGTTTTCCAGCAGCACGTCGGCGCCGCGCACGAGGGCGAGCAGCTGGTCCCGGTCCGCGCGCAGGTCGAGCGCGATCGATTCCTTGCCGCGGTTGACCCTGGCGAAGTAGTACGAGCGCCCATCGGGGGCGAAGGGGCCGTAGCCGCGGGTGTCGTCGCCGGATCCGGGCCGCTCGACCTTGATCACCCGCGCGCCCAGGTCGGCGAACAGGAGCCCGGCGAACGGGCCGGCCAGGACCCGGGTGAGGTCCACGACGACGAGCCCGGCCAGCGGTCCAGTGCGGTCCTCGGAAACCATGACCGCTGACCGTACCCGCGCGGCGCGCGCCCGGCCGGCACGAAAACCGGGCCGGTGTGCTGCGGCGGGCTGGCATCCTCGGTGGGATGGGGACCGACATCGAGGCAGTGATCTTCGACTGGGGCGGCACGCTGACCCCGTGGCACACGATCGACACCGAAGCCCTGTGGCTCGCGGTGGCCGACGAGCTGGATCCGGTGAACGCGGCCGCGGTGGCCGCCGCCCTGGCCGAGGCCGAGGCCCTGGTGTGGGCGCGGGCCAGGGACGAACACCGCAGCGGCACGCTCGCCGAGGTGGCCGAGCTGGCGAACGTGATCCTCACCGATCCGGCGAGGGCGGTGTACGAGTTGGGGTGGGAGCCGCACTCGCTGACCGATCCGCAGGCCCCGGCGGTGCTGCTCGGGCTCCGCGAGCGCGGGATCCGGGTGGGGGTCCTGTCGAACACGATCTGGTCCCGCGAGTACCACGAGCGGATCTTCGCCCGGGACGGCGTACTCGGCCTGTTCGACGGGGCGGTCTACAGCAGCGAGATCCCCTGGACCAAGCCGCACCCGGAGGCGTTCCTGGCCGCGGTCGCGGCGACGGGCGCGACCGATCCGGCGCGCTGTGTGTTCGTCGGCGACCGGCTCTTCGACGACATCTACGGCGCGCGGAACGTCGGTATGCGGGCGGTGTTCGTGCCGCACAGCGCGGTCCCGCCGCATCAGGTGGGGCACACGCTCGGCGAGCCGGACGCGACTATCCACAATTTGGGTGAGTTGCTGCCCCTAGTGGATTCGTGGCGTGCCGGTCCTCCCTAGGGTGTGTTCTTCCACTGGGGGCCGGCTCTAGCGGGTGCTGGCGATCCCGCGCAGGATCGCCCGGACGGCCGCTCGGCGCCGGCCCCGCACGCGGGGGACGCGGGAGAACGGCTGGGCGCTGGCCGGCGGCCGGTCGTGGTGCAGCTGCCCGCCGTGGATCTGGGTGTTGTGCAGGACGGCGAGCTCGTCGGCCTCGACGCGGGTGGCGACGAGGTGCTTGCCGACCAGGTTGCAGTACCGGCACGCCACGACGAATCCTCGGCGCAGCGGTGTCACGGTATCGACGCTGGTGCTGTCCATCTCGGGGGTCCTTTCGTTCCGAGCCGGTGGCGGGGCGAGGCAGCCCTGCCGTGTGCGTGGCGTCCCGCTGGTACTGAGATGGAGTTCTCTCGCCTGGGATACGCCGGCCGCGTGTCCGGCTCCTGCCGCGCCGCGCTCGGGTGGCGGCGGCCGACGGCATGATGCATCGCTGTGGAAGTGTGGGTGCCGGGCGCCGGCATCAGCGGCGGCTCCGGTTCGGCATCCCGGCGCCGGGGTAGTGGCTCGGTGGCGGCTCGGGGGCCATGGCCGAAGAATACGGGCCCGGCGCTCGCGCCGGGGGTACCGATTTCGGCACGATCCGCCGTCCATGCTCGCGCTCGTGGCTGCTGAGCTGGGCCTTTACGGATCGGGTGTGACGGGCGCCACAGCGATGCGGAGTGTCGTGTCCACCTGACTACTCAGAGTGATCAATCAGCTCGTACCCGTGGACGTCGTCGCCACCGGCCCGTCCCGCCACGAGGCCTCGATCCGCGACCAGCGCTGGTCGGACGTGAACGTCACGATCGTCACGTCCCGGCTGCGCTCGAAGGTCGCCCTGAACCCCGACGCCGGCTCGGTGGCCTCCACGACGACGTTCCCCGGCTCGAACTGGATCGTCGCCGCGCCCCCGTCGACCTGGTACTTGTGCTGCAGTGCCGAGCCGCCCTTACCGTCCGGGACCTGCTCGAATCCCGGCGGGACGGTCCCGATGGGGGACGACACCGGCTTCGGCGAGGGGGAGGCCGACGGGTTGCGCGGGGCCAGCTTGCGGGCATCCGATGCGGACAATGTGGTGACATCCGGATTCACTGCCTTACGGACGGGCATAACGCCCAACCAGGCCACCACGATCGCGAGAGCAGTGGCAAGAAGCCATGCTCCACCGGAACTGAGTATCCGCCGCATACGCCCATAGTCTCACTGGTCGCCGGTAACTCAGGCTACCGTGCGTAGCATGCCCAAAGTGCTGCTGGTGGAGGATGACGCGGTCGTGCGTGGCGCGCTCGTCCGATCGCTTACCCAGGCCGACCATGTCGTGCGCGCCGTCGGCACCGCGCTGGACGCCCTGCGCGAGGTCACTGCAGACCGGCCCGACTTGGTGATCCTCGATCTCGGCCTGCCCGACCTCGACGGTGCCGACGCTCTGCGGATGCTCCGCGGCCTGTGCGAGGTCCCGGTGATCGTCGCCACCGCGCGCGACGACGAGGCCGAGATCGTCAAGCTGCTCAACGCCGGCGCCGACGACTACCTCACCAAGCCGTTCTCCGGTGAGCACCTCGCCGCCCGGATGTCCGCGGTCCTGCGCCGCGCCCACCCCGACGGCGCCAGGCAGTCCGCGATCGAGGTCGGCCCGCTGCGGGTGGACCTGGCCCGCCGCGAGGCCACCCTCGACGGGATCACCCTGGAACTGTCCCGCCGCGAATTCGACCTGCTCGCCTACCTCGCGGCCCGTCCGCACCGCGTCGTCAGCCGGCGCGAACTGGTCGAGGCTGTGTGGCGCCAGCCCTACATCGGCGGCGACCAGACGATCGACGTCCACCTGTCCTGGCTGCGCCGCAAGCTCGGCGAGAGCGCCGCCAACCCCCGGTTCCTGCACACCGTCCGCGGTGTCGGAGTGAAGCTGGTCGTTCCGCGATGATCCGCGCGGTGCGCGCCGCGGCCTCAGGGGCGGTGCCCCGATGAGGTGGGCACTGGCCCGGGTCGCACTGGCCACCACGTCGATGGTGGCGCTCGCGTTCCTCGTCCCGCTCGCGCTCGTGGTCCGCCAGATCGCCCACGACCGGGCCGTCAGCGACGCCGAGCGGCAGGCCATGGCGATGGTCACGGTCCTCGCGATCGACAGTGACCGCACCCTTGTGGAGCGGGCCGTCGGCCTGACCCCGGCGGGCCGTGTCCAGCGGCTCGCGGTCTACATGCCGTTCGGCGCGCCGATCGGCAAGACCCATGCCGCCGCCGGGGACGTGGCGCTCGCCTTCGAGCGCCGGCGGTCGCTCACCGCCGACGCCGCCGGCGGGATGGTGGTGCTCGAGGCCACCACGCTGCCCGAGGGCGGCGACGCCGTCGTCGAGGTCTACCTGCCGCAGGGCGACCTGTCCCGCGGGGTCGCGACGGCCTGGCTGGCCCTGTCCGGGGTGGCACTCGCGCTGGTCGCCGGATCCGTGGTGATCGCCGACCGCCTCGGCGCCAAAGTCGTCGGATCCGCCCGCAGCCTCGCCCACGCCGCCCGCGCGTTCGGGGGCGGCGACCTCCGGGTCCGGGTGCGGCCGGGCGGGCCTCCCGAACTCGCCGAGGCCGGGCAGTCGTTCAACGCGATGGCCTCGCGGGTGGTCCAGTTCCTCGACGCCGAACGCGAACTCGCGGCCGACCTCTCGCACCGCCTGCGCACGCCGCTCACCGCCCTGCGCCTCGACGTCGAGACCCTTGGCGAGGGCACCGACGCCGAGCGGATCCGCCAGGCCGTCGGCACCCTCGAACGCGAGATCGACACGATCATCCGGACCGCCCGCCGCCCGCTCTCCGAGCGCGGTCCCGGCCAGTGCGACGTGTCCGAGGTGATCAACGAGCGGCTGGCGTTCTGGTCCGCCCTCGCCGAGGACCAGGACCGCGCGTGGCAGATCATCGGCGCCAACGAGCCCGCCCCCGTGCCGGTCCAGCGGGGCGAGCTGTCCGCCGTCGTGGACGCGCTGCTCGGCAACATCTTCAAGCACACCCCGCAGGGCACCGCGTTCGCCGTCGGCGTGCACAAGCAGTCCGGCGGAGTCGTGCTCGTGGTCGAGGACGCCGGCCCGGGGGTGGCCAACCCGCGGGCCGCGGTCCGCCGTGGCGCCAGTGGCGGCGGATCCACCGGCCTCGGCCTCGACATCGCCCGCAAGGTCGCCGAGTCCACCGGCGGATCCATCCACTTCGACCGCGGCCGCCTCGGCGGGGCCTGCGTCCGGCTGCTCCTGGCCACCGGTCCCGGCCAGCACGACACCATCGTCAAGAACGGCCGCACCCCGAACGTCCTCAAAAGCAGCCGCTGACCAGCCCACTCACGTCACGGCGGCTTCGAACGCTGCACCCGTGCGAGTGAGCCACGCACCCACCGCCGTGTCACGCGGTCAATCCCGGAGGTCCGCTAGCTGGGGTTGAGGGTGTCGCCAAGCCGGCGCAGGACGGCACGGCCAGCATTCGTCTCCGGAGACAGGGCGAGCACCCGACACCGCTGTCCTCCGCTGACGAGCTATGCGGGCGCATAGGCAACGCCATGCCTCGCCCTCGCCAGCCGGTCTTCGAGGCGGGCGCTGGCGAGCGCTCAACCTGGCGAACGGTGTGCCGGTTTGCCGGTCAGGACCGGCCGGGTGGCACGCA
>JAWVGD010000529.1:0-5780 GCA_033855515.1 Baekduia sp. | reverse complement strand
CGATCACCGTCGAGGCGCAGGGCGAGGTCGCCGAGCTGAAGGACAACATCAACCAGATGATCGCCAACCTGCGCGAGACGACGCAGATCAACGTCGAGCAGGACTGGCTGAAGACGAACCTCGCGCGGATGGGCGGCATGCTCCAGGGGCAGGCCGACCTCGGCCAGGTGACGCGTCTGATCATGAGCGAGCTCACGCCGCTGGTGACCTCGCAGCAGGGCGCGTTCTTCCTCGTCGAAGGGGAGGACGAGCCCGACCTGCGGCTCGTCGCGTCCTACGGCTACCGCCAGCGCGAGGGCGAGCGCGACCGCTTCCCGCTCGGCGACGGCCTCGTCGGCCAGGCGGCGGTCGAGGCCAAGCCGATCCTCGTCGAGGACGTGCCGGCCGACTACGTCAAGGTCGCGTCCGGGCTGGGCGAGGCGTCGCCGCGCAACATCATCGTGTTGCCGGTCGTCTTCGAGGAGCAGGTCCTCGGGGTGATCGAGCTCGCCTCGCTGCAGACCATCAGCGAGATCAACCGCGCCTTCCTGGAGCAGATCACCGAGACGATCGGCGTCGTGCTCAACACGATCCGCGCGAACATGCGGACCGAGGAGCTGCTGGCCCAGTCGCAGTCCCTGGCGCGCGAGCTGCAGGCCAAGAACATCGAGATCGAGTCCGCCCGCGCGGGCCTGGAGGAGAAGGCGACCCAGCTGGCGCTGTCCTCCAAGTACAAGTCCGAGTTCCTGGCCAACATGAGCCACGAGCTGCGCACGCCGCTGAACTCGCTGCTGATCCTGTCGCGGCTGCTGGGCGACAACGCCGACGGCAACCTCAGCGAGCAGCAGGTGGAGTTCGCCACGACCATCCACTCGGCGGGCAACGACCTGCTCGCCCTCATCAACGACATCCTGGACCTGTCGAAGGTCGAGGCGGGCAAGATGGAGCTGGACCTCGGGGCCGTCGCGCTCGCCGACGTCTGCGAGGACGTCGAGCGGTCGTTCCGCCTGATTGCCGAGGAGAAGAGCCTGACGTTCGCGATCGAGCTCGACGACGCGCTGCCCTCGACGATCGTCACCGACGAGCAGCGACTGCAGCAGGTGCTGCGCAACCTCCTGTCCAACGCCTTCAAGTTCACCCACAACGGCACCGTGTCGCTGCGCGTCGCCCGCGACGCGCGGGAGCGCATCTCCTTCGCGGTCGCCGACACCGGCGTGGGCATCGCCGGCGACAAGCTCGCCTCGATCTTCGAGGCCTTCCAGCAGGCCGACGGCACGACGTCGCGCAAGTACGGCGGCACCGGGCTCGGGCTGTCGATCAGCCGCGAGATCTCGCGGCTGCTCGGCGGCGAGATCCGCGTCGCGTCGCAGGTGGGCGAGGGGTCGAGCTTCACGCTCGTCCTGCCGCTGGCCCACCGCACGGGCGAGAACGCGCACGTCGACGCGCCGAGCGAGCCGCCGCTGGCGGCCCCCGCCGAGGCGGCGACCGAGGCGGCGGCGCTGCTGCCCTACGACGGCGTCGAGGACGACCGCGCGACGATCGTGGCGGGCGACCGCGTCCTGCTCGTCATCGCCCACGACGCCGGCCACGCCCAGGGGGCGCTGGCGGTGGCGCGCGAGCACGGGTTCAAGGGGCTGGTGGCCCGGCGCACGCCGCTCGGGCTCGCGCTGGCCCGCGAGTACCGCCCCGACGCGGTCCTCGTCTTCGCCGGCGACGGGCGCGGCGAGCGGCTGCTCGGCCAGCTCAAGTCGCATCCCGAGACCCGCCACCGCCCCGTGGTCGTCGCCGGCCCGGCGGGCGGCCGGCTCACGGCGCTGCGCGCAGGCGCCGCCGCCTACGTCGACGAGGCGGAGGCCGAAGGCGCGGGCGGCGGAGCGGCGGCGCTGGCCGCCCTCGACGCGCTCGAGCGGCTCAGCGCGCGGAGCGTCAAGCGCCTGGCCGTCATCCAGGAGGGCGACGGCCTCGAGCCGGAGACGCTCGAGCTGCTCGGCGCCGGCGACGACGTCGACGTCCTCACGCTGTCGCCCGACGGCGCGCTGGAGCACCTGCAGAGCGGCGGCGTGGACTGCGCCGTGCTCGTCGTCGGGGTCGGGGCCAAGTGGCCGCTGGACCTCCTGCTGGCCCTGGACGGCAAGCCGGGCCTCCGCGAGCTGCCGATCGTCCTGCACGTGCCTGCGCCGCTGGCCCCCGAGGATCGCGTCGCGCTCGAGGCGGCCTCCTCGCACCTGGTGGTCAGCACCGCGGTCGCGTCGGACCGGGTGATCGACGACACCGCGCTGTACCTGCACCGCCTGGAGACCCAGTTGCCGCAGCCGACGCGCAAGCTGCTGGCCAAGCTCCGCACCGCCGACCAGGTCTTCCAGGGCAAGCGCGTGCTGATCGTCGACGACGACATCCGCAACGTGTTCGCCCTGGCCAGCGCGCTGGAGTCGCGCGGGATGAAGGTGGCATTCGCCGAGAACGGGCGCGAAGGGATCGAGCGGCTGCGCGAGCAGCCCGATACCGACCTCGTGCTCCTGGACGTCATGATGCCCGAGATGGACGGCTACGAGACCGCGCGGGCGATCCGCGCGATGCCGCGGTTCGACGCGCTGCCGATCATCCAGCTGACCGCCAAGGCCATGAAGGGCGACCGCGACAAGTCGATCAGCGCGGGCGCCAGCGACTACGTCACCAAGCCGGTCGATGTGGAGCAGCTCCTGTCCCTCATGCGCGTCTGGCTGCACCGCTGATGGTCGAGGTCGACCCGCCTCGGATCCTGCTCGTCGACGACCGGCGCGAGAACCGCATCGCGCTGCAGGCCGTCCTGGAACCGCTGCGGGTCGACGTGATGGAGGCCGACTCCGGCGAGCAGGCGCTGCGCGAGGTGCTCGTGCACGACTTCGCCGTGATCCTGCTCGACGTCCAGATGCCCGGCATGGACGGCGTCGAGACGGCCGAGCTGATCAAGCGACGCGACCGCAGCCGCGAGGTGCCGATCATCTTCCTGACGGCGGCCGAGGCCGACGTCGCCCAGGTGTTCGCCGGCTACGAGGCGGGGGCGGTCGACTACCTGCTCAAGCCCTTCGACCCGCTCGTCCTGCGCTCCAAGGTGAAGGTCTTCGCCGACTTGGACCGCCATCGCCGCCAGCTGCGGCGCAGCGACGAGCTGGTGCGCAACGCGTTCGCCGCGGCGCCGACCGGCATGGCCCTGTGCGACCTCGACGGCTTGGCGCTGCAGGTCAACCCGGCGCTCGAGCGGCTGACCGGCCGGCCCGAGTCGGTCCTGGCGCGCGCACCGGTGGGCGAGGTCGTCTGGGAGCGCGACCGTGCGACGCTGGACGAACGCGTGCGCGCCGCGGCCGGCCACGGCGACGGCGGTGAGCCCTGGGGCGCCCACGTCGTCGGCGCCGACGGCGTCCCGTTCCCGGTGACCGTCAGCCTCGTCGCCGTGCGCGACGTGCACGGCAGCCCCCAGCAGCTCCTGGTGCAGGTGGCCGACGAGCGCGACCGGCGGATCGCGGCGACGCTGCAGCGCGCGCTGCTGCCCGAGAGCCTGCCGTCGGTGGCCGGGCTGTCGCTGGCCGCCCACATCTCGCCGGGCGGTGGCGGCACGCGCGTCGGCGGCGACTGGTACGACGCCATCGCGCTGCCCGGCGGGCGCCTCGGGCTGGTCGTCGGCGACGTCGCCGGGCACGGCATCGACGCCGCCGCGCGCATGGGCGAGCTGCGGTCGGTCGCCCGGGCCTACGCGCTGGAGGGCCACGGCCCCGTCGCGCTGGTGGAGCGCATGAACGGCTACCACGCGGCGCTCGGCGCGGACCTCATGACCACCATGTTGTTCGCGATCGTCGAGATCGACTCGGGCACGATGCGCTTCGTCAACGCCGGCCACCCGCCGCCGCTGATCGTCGAGGAGACCGGCGCGACGCACGTGATCGAGGGCGCCGGGCCGCCGCTGGGCGTCATGGACACATGGCGCTACGAGGAGCGGACCGCGACGCTCGCGCCCGGCATGACCGCGATGCTCTACACCGACGGGCTCGTCGAACGCCGGGGCGAGCGGCTCGACGAGGGTCTGGGCCGGCTGCGCAACGCGGCCGCCGCGGGCGGGACGCTCGAGGAGCTGTGCGCCCGCGCGCTGGCCGCGACCGACGCCGAGGCCGCCGACGACGACGTCACGCTCGTGCTCGTCCGCGGCGAGGCACGGCTGGGCCCGGTCGCGCGGCTGAAGCTGTCGCCCGATCCGGAGGCGCTGACGTCGCTGCGCAAGGTCCTGGCCCGGTGGCTGCGTGAGGCGGGTGCCGAGGCCGACGAGGTGCACGACCTCGTCATGGCCGCAAACGAGGCGTGGCAGAACGCGCTGGAGCACGGCACCGGCTTCGCGCGGACGACGATCGACGTCGACCTCGAGGTCGACGAGTACGGGCAGGTGCGGATCACGGTCCGCGACGCCGGCCGCCGCGATCGCTCCCCGTCGGATCCGGACCGCGGCCGGGGCATCGAGCTCATGCGCGCCCTGTCCGACGAGGTCACGCTGGAGCTCGCCCCGCACGGCTCGACCGTTCGCCTGTGGCGCGCGCTGCGCTCGCCGGCGCAGGTGGCGTCGTCGGCGGCCGAGGCGGTCCCGGTGGCCGAGGCCGCCCGCCGTCAGCGCGCCTGACCGCGCGGGCCTGGCGAGGCGAAGCCCTACAGGCCGACGGGGTGGCGCACGGTGAACCCGGAGTAGCTGCGCGCGCCGGCCGACTGCCACCGGGTGCCGGTGACCTGCCGCCCGGAGGTGTCGAAGCGCAGGCCGGCGACGACCATGAACGTGTGGCCGCCGTTGGCGTAGATCGTGACCCACTTGCCGGGACCCGGCTTGCCGAAGCTCATGAGCGCGCCGGACGTCTCGGGCCCGTTGAGGTAGCCGGCGGCGGCCAGCGCGTAGGACACCGAGCCTGAGCAGTCGTAGGCCGAGTCGGTCCAGATCTCGCCGGCGGTGCGGCCGTGGCCGCCGCCATAGACGTAGGGCTTGCGCGCGACGTCGTTGGCGGCGTGCATCAAGGCCACCAACTTGCGGGGTGCCGTGGTGGGGACGATCGCGAGGCCGTTGCCGTCGATCGCGGCCTGGTCGAGGTTGTCGCCGCCCTTGCCGCCGTAGGCCTGGCGCAGGTCCGCTGCGATCTGCGCGTCGGTGGGCGCGCCGGAGGCCGGCGCGGTGGCGGTGCGCGGCGCCGCCGCGGTCGCCGCTCCGGTGACCGGCGCCCGCGCCGGCGCGCCCGCCGATGCGGCGCGCTTGGCGGCCTTCGCGTAGGTGGCGGGGTCCGGCGGCGGCAGGTAGGGCGCCGGCAGGCTCCAGGCGGCGAGCCGGCTCGACGAGCCGCCGCTGCCGCCGCAGGCCGACACCGACGTCGACAGGGCGGCGGCGAGCAGGCAGCAGGCAACGAGGCGGCGGGGCATCCGGTCAGCAGTATCGGCAACTGGACGCCGGATCTCCACGAGGTACGGCCAAGTTCCCGGCTCCCCTTCGAAGCGGTGCAAGGCGGACCGCTCACCCGCGGGTGACCGGCACCGGGTTCCGGTGAGAGCCCAGCGTCCGGCGGGATCCTCACCGAGCTCCGGACGCACGGGCCGCGCCGGTGGCGGTTGTCCGGAGGACGGACCCGGTCGCATCGGGGGATTGAGCGTGTCACGGACTGGTGACCCTCTGTTGTACGCAGACCAAGACCCCCTCATCCCGCATGGTCTCCACCCGCCCCACCACAGACATCCTGCTGGCGTTCGCGCCGATCCCCGACGCGGTGCGTGCCGCCCGGCACGCCCTGCGCGACCGGGGCCTG
>JAWVGD010000528.1:0-4326 GCA_033855515.1 Baekduia sp. | reverse complement strand
GCGCCGATCGTCGTGCCCGCGACGGTGGAGCTGGCCGCGACGCCCGAGCAGGTCTGGGAGGCGCTGGGCAGCGACGAGATGTGGTCCTGGGCGCCGATCATCGACCAGCTCACCTGGAGGACACCGCGCCCGCAGAGCGCCGGCGCCATCCGTCGCCTCCGGCTGGCGAAGTTCGTGACGATCGAGGAGGAGTTCTACCGCTGGGACGCGCCGCACCGCGCGACGTTCCGCGTCACGCAGCAGTCGCGCCGCATGTTCGACGGGCTCGCCGAGGACTTCCTCGTGGAGCCCTCGGCCACCGGCAGCCGGCTGACGTGGACGATGGCGGTCGCGCCGCGCGGCGTGCCGGGCGCGGCCGGAAGGCTCGCGCCGGCGCTGTCGGCCGGCAACGCGCTGGCCATCGGCGGCATCAAGAAGATCTTGCCGCGCTGAGGGCGCCGCCTACCGCGGCGCCATCCGGATCGCGCCGTCGAGGCGGATCGTCTCGCCGTTGAGCATGGGGTTGACGACGATCTGCTCGGCCAGGAGCGCGTACTCGGACGGGCGGCCGAGGCGGGGCGGGAACGGGATCGTCTTGCCGAGCGACTCGCGCGCCTCTTCCGGCAGGGACGCCAGCAGCTGGGTGTCGAAGAGCCCGGGTGCGATCGTATTGACGCGGATGCCGTACTGCGCGAGGTCGCGGGCGACCGGCAGCGTCATGCCGACCACGCCGCCCTTGGAGGCGGAGTAGGCGACCTGGCCGATCTGGCCGTCGAACGCGGCGACCGACGCAGTGTTGACCAGCACGCCGCGCTCGCCCTCGGCGTTGGGCTCGTTGGCGATCATCTTCGCGGCCGCGAGCCGCAGCACGTTGAACGTGCCGATCAGGTTGATGGCGATGATCACTTCGAACGGCCCCAGCGGGTGCGGCCCCTTGGAGTTCGCGGTCTTCTGCGCCCAGCCGGTGCCGGCGCAGGTGATCGCGATGCGCAGGCCGCCCTCGGCCTGCGCGGCCTGGTCGACCGCCGCCTGCACCTGCTCCTCCTCGCGCACGTCGACTGCGGCGAACGACGCCCCGAGCTCGCCGGCGATGGCCTGCCCCTTCTCGGCGTTGACGTCGGCGATGGTCAGGACGGCGCCCAGCTCGGCGAGCCGCCGCGCGGTCGCCTCGCCGAGGCCCGAAGCTCCGCCGACGACGAGCGCACCACTTCCGGAGATGTCCATGCGGCGGAACCCTATAGCGCTGACTCCGGCGTCAAGTTCACCGCCGCTCGCGGCCCTGGCGTGGGCCGGCCGCCGGGCCTCAGCCCATGGGCGTCGGCGCGCGCACGAGCCCGTCCTTGCCCGCCGCCTTGGACCCGCGAAGCGCCTGGTCGGCGCGCTCCAGTAGCTCGGCCGGACCCTCGGGCTCGACCCACTCGGCCACGCCGCAGGAGACCGTGATGCCGTCGTGCCCGCCGTCGGGCCGGGCGATGTGGATCTCCCGCAGGGCCCGCAGCCCGCGTGCGGCGGCGATGTCGGCCCGCGGCCCGCGCACGTTGGGCAGGATGACCACGAACTCGTCGCCGCCGTAGCGGGCGACCTGGTCGAAGCTGCGGTACTCGGCGCGCAGCGCCTCGGCCACGTGGCGCAGCAGCGCGTCGCCGGTCGGGTGCCCGTAGGTGTCGTTGACGTGCTTGAAGTCGTCGAGGTCGAGGATCGTGACCGCCAGCGGGGTGCCCTGGCGCCGGGCGCGGGCGATCTCCTCCGACAGCCGCTCGCGCATCGCGCCGTGGTTAAGGCAACCGGTGAGGGGGTCGATCGCCGCGGCCAGGCGCGCGTCGCGCAGGGCGATGGCGGTCCCGGCCAGATCGGTGAGGGCGCTGGCCTGATGCAACTCCTCCTCACCCCAGACCCGGGGCGTGCGCGAGCCCAGCAGCACCACGGCGCGCACGCTGTCGCCGGCGTGCAGCGGCAGGACCGCTCCCGTCGCCAGCCCGTAGGTGCGCACGAGATCGGCCGGCAGAGCGCCGGCCACGCTCGCGTCGGGCACCGTCACCGGACGCCCGGCGTCGGCGACCCAGCGCAGCGCGTGAGGCACGTCGTCGCGGCGCAGCACGTACTCGGCCGACCCCGCGCCGCGTAGGACGACGACACCGTAGGCGGGATGCCCGGACGCGAGCACGATCACATGGGCCTGGTCGACGCCGAGCACCGCCACGAGCTCGTCGCCGAGGGCACGCTGGACCGCGGGCAGACCCGCGTCGCGCTGGGCGAGACGCGCAAGTCGCTCCACGCTCTGCAGGAGGCGCTGCATCCAGAAGTTCTCTTTCGCTCCCGCCGGCCGCGGCGCAAGGGGGCCAGGTCATCCGTGCCTGGGCGCCGCGCTCCCGGTGGGAGCCGAAGAGTCTAGAAGTAGAGCTTCGGGGAAGGAAGGGGAGTTTTCCGCACCATCACGCCCTGCGACGCGCGATGTTGAGGGCGAACAGGCCGTCCGGATCGACCAATTGCTCGGTGAGCTCCATCCCGGCCGCGGCGAGGTCGCCCTCGATGCGCTCGCGGGTGAACTTGGCGCTGATCTCGGTGCGCAGCTCCTCACCGGCGGCGAAGGTCAGCTGCAGCCCGAGGGCACCGATCAGGACACGCTGCGGGCGCACGGCGCGCAGGCGCATCTCGACCCACTCGCGGTCGCGGTCGAAGAATGCGATGTGGTCGAAGGCCTCGGGCACGAAGTCGGCGTCGAGCTCGCGGTTGATGACGTGCAGGACGTTGCGGTTGAACTCCGCCGTGACGCCGGCGGCATCGTCGTAGGCGGCCTCGAGCACGGCGACGTCCTTGACGAGGTCGGTGCCGACGAGCAGGTGGCCGTCCTCTCCGAGCAGGCGCCCGAGCGACCGCAGGAAGCGGCGCCGGGTGCCCGGCGTGAAGTTGCCGAGCGTCCCGCCGAGGACCGCGACGACCCGCGGCTGTCCAGGCACGGCCGGCGGGACGTGATCGAGATGGCGCTCGAAGTCGCCGACGATGCCGTGGACGTGCAGGCCGTCGAACTCGTCTGCGAGCTCCTCGGCCGAGGCGCGCACCATCGACTCGGTCACGTCGATGGGGACGTAGCGTGCCAGCGTCCCGGCATCCTGCATGGCGTGCAGCAGCAGCCGCGTCTTGGCGGCGGTGCCCGAGCCGAGCTCGACGAGCTCGGCCGCCCCGGTGGCCGCGACGACGTCGGCGCTGCGCGCGTCCAGGATCGCCCGCTCGGCGCGGGTCGGGTAGTACTCGGGCTGCTCGCAGATCTGGTCGAACAGGACGCCGCCGCGAGCGTCGTAGAAGTGCTTGGGCGGCAACTCCTTGAACGGGCGCGTGAGCCCGTCGAGGACGTCGTCGGCCAGGGCGCGGTGGTCGCCGCCGCCGAGGTGGTTCTCGACCACGACCCGGCCGGGGGTGATGGCGGTGGCGCCGGCGCGCGGGGCGGGACGCATCAGGAGGGCTCCTCGAGGTCGCGGGCCAGCCGCACGCCGGCGAAGATCTGCCGGCGCTCGGGAAGGTCCCAGTTGCGGAACGTGGTGGTGGCGACGCGCGGGGCGGTGGCCCACGAGCCGCCGCGCAGGACGCGGTAGCGGTCGCCGAAGAAGACTTCGGAGTACTCGCGGTACGGGTAGGCCGCGAAGCCGGGGTAACCGCCGAACGGGCTGACGGTCCACTCCCAGACGAGCCCGACGCCGTCGAGGCGGCCGGCGGCCTTCTCCCACTCGGCCTCGGTGGGGAGCCGCGCTCCGCACCACCGTGCCAAGGCCTCCGCCTCGAACCAGGACACGTGGCAGACGGGAGCGTCGAGCGGCCCCGTCGCCACGCTCTGGTGGTGGGTGATGTCGTACTCCTCCTTCCACGCCCAGCCCTCGGCCGACCACCACTCGCGGCGGACGTAGCCACCGCCCTCGACGAACGCGAGCCACGTGGCGTTCGTGACGGGCCGGCGAGCGATCCGGAAGCCCTCGACGTGCACGGCGTGCAGCGGCCGCTCGTTGTCGTAGGCGAAGCGGTGGTCGGGCGCGCCGAGCGCGTGGGTGCCGGCGGGCACACCGAGCCATTCGTCGGGCCCGGTCAGCGCGCGCAGGCCCGGCTCTCCGGGCGGGAGCAGGCCGGCGATGGCCATCGCCTGGCGCATCGTCTCGGTGTGCTGGAGCTCGTGGCGTAGCACCATCTCGTGGATCACCGGGTCGGCGCCATGGGCGTCCAGGGCGGCGAGCGTCCGGCCGCGCACGGCGGCGAGGTACTCCAGCGCGTCGGCGTGACCGAGGATCTCCAGATCGCCCCGGACGGCGCGCGGCGTCTCGAACGCGTCGTACAGCGCGGCGAGGTCGGGCCGCAGCAGCG
>JAWVGD010000527.1:0-6593 GCA_033855515.1 Baekduia sp. | reverse complement strand
CGCCCCCTGGGCCAGCGTTCCCCGGAACCTGGCCCTCTGGGCCAGCGTTCCCCGGAACCTGGCCCTCTGGGCCAGCGTTCCCCGGAACCTGGCCCTCTGGGCCAGCGTTCCCCGGAACCTGGCCCTCTGGGCCAGCGTTCCCCTAGGTCCGCTCCAGCACGACGACCGGGATCTGCCGGTCGGTCTTGGTCTGGTACTCGTCGTAGGCCGGCCATTCGTCGACCATGATCTTCCACAGCTCGGGCTTCTCGTCGGGCGTTGCGTCACGGGCGCGCGCGGTGAACGTCTCGTCGCGCACCTGCACCTGCACCTCGGGCTGCTCCTTGAGGTTGACGTACCAGGCGGGCGGCTCGGGCGCCCCGCCCTTGGAGGCGACGACCAGGTAGTCACCGTCGTGCTCGCCGTAGATCAGCGGCGCCTTGCGCGGCTCGCCCGACTTGCGCCCGGTCGTCGTGAGGATCAGCGTCTGGGTGCCCTGCCAGTCGTGGCCCTCCTCCCCGCCGGTGGCCTCGTAGCGATCGATGTGCTCCTGTCCGTAAAGCATGAGCGCAGTCTTACCCGATCGCGCCTCCAGCGTGCCATGTCCGTTGCCCGACGATCGCGGTGATCCCGTTGCTAGGGTCAATCGGACAGCCTTGGACGGCTTCTGGGGAGGCGTGAGCGATCGAGTCCCCGAAGTCCCTGATCGAGCATCCGAAGGGACCTCCATGTCGACGTTCACCACGCCTCCGGGCTTCCATCTCCATGAGGCGCTCGACGATGAGCGTCTCACGATCGCGTTGCGCGGGGAGCTCGACATCGCCACCGCGCCGGCGGTCCTGCAGTGCCTCGACAAGCACCGCCGCAGCCATCGCGGGCCGGTCGTGATCGATCTCCGGGGCCTGTCCTTCCTGGACTCGAGCGGCCTCCGCGTCCTGATCGCCGCCGACTCCTACGCCCGCGGCGACGGCTGGGACCTCCGGATCCTTCTGCAGGTGAGCAGCCCGGTTCGCCGCACGCTGGAGGTCTCCGGCCTCGAGCGGATGCTGCCGGTGGAGCTCGTCGAGGACCCCGCCCCCATCACGGAGACGGCGGCCTAGGCGGCCCACTGGCACCGCCGTTCCCGGCGGCGTCGCTCAGGCGCCGTCGACGCGCTCGCGCAGGGCGGCGCGGGTCGCCAGCCACGCGCGCTCGAGGCGGGCCGCCGTCTCTTGGAGCCGCGCGCCAGGCGCCTGCTCGCGCGCCAGCGTCTCGAGCTCCGAGGCGAGATCGTTCAGCCGCCCCGCGCCCACCGCCAGGCAACCGCCCTTCAGGCGATGCGCGCCCTGGCCGACCTCGGTGTGGTCGACGCCCTCGGCCGCCAGCACGACGCGCTCGATGATCTCCGGCGTCGAGTCGATGAAGGCGTGCACGACCTCGCGGACGATCTCGGGCGCGAAGTCGTTGCCGAGGGCGGCGAAGCGCGCCTCGTCGAGGACGCCGGCCGCGACGGCGTCGACGGCCTGGGCGAGCGCCGACGGCGCGTGGCCGTCGCCGTGCCCGTTGCCACGGGCTGCCCGGACCGGCAGCCAGCGCGCCAGCACCTCGTCGACCTCGTCGGGACGCAGGGGCTTGGAGAGGTAGTCGTCCATGCCGGCGGCGATGCAGCGTTCGCGGTCGCCCGCCATCGCGTGCGCGGTCATCGCGACGATCGGCAGCCGGTCCGGCGCGCCGGATTCCCCCTCGCGGATCTGGCGCGTCGCCGCGTAGCCGTCGAGCTCGGGCATCTGGCAGTCCATGAACACCAGGTCGACCTCGCCGGCCGCCGCCACGCAGACCGCCTCGACGCCCGTGCTCGCCGCGACGGTCCGGTGCCCGCGCCGGGTCAGCAGCTTCTCCATCAGCAGGCGGTTGACGTCGTGGTCCTCGGCGATCAGGATCAGCGCGCCGTCGGGCACCGGTCCGGCGGCGGCACCCGGCGCAGCCGCCGCGACGTGCACGTCGGCGTCCACGGCGTCGGCCGGCGCGCGGCGGGGCGCCGTGGGCCGGTGGTACATGGCCGAGGCGATCGCGTCGTAGAGCCGCGACTGGCGCACCGGCTTGGTCAGGAACTCGTGGACCCCGGCCTCGCGGGCGACGGCGTGACCGGTGCCCGACGAGGTCAGCATGACCAGGCGCGTGCTGCGCAGCGCGGGGGCCGCGAGGATCTGGCGCGCCAGCTCCACCCCGTCCATGTAGGGCATGTTGTAGTCCAGCACGGCGACGTCGAACGGCTCGCCGCGCTCGGCGGCGCGCTGCAGCTCGTCGAGCGCCCGCAGGCCGTCCGGGCAGCTCGTGACCCGCATGCCCCAGGAGCCGAGGTAGGCGTCGAGCACCCGCCGGTTGGTGGCCGTGTCGTCGACGGCGAGGATCTTCAGCCCGCGCAGGTCGATCTGGGACGGCAGCGCCTGCGGCTCGGCCTCGGCCGGTGCGAGCGGGATCGTGACCGTGAACGTGCTCCCCTCGCCGACTGCGCTGACGACCTCCAGCCGGCCGCCCATCAGCCCGACGAGCTGGCGGCTGATCGACAACCCGAGGCCGCTCCCACCGAAGCGCCGCGTCGTCGACGCGTCGGCCTGCTGGAAGGACTCGAAGAGCCGGTCGAGGTCCTTGGCCCCGATCCCGATGCCGGTGTCGGCGATCGCGAAGCGCACCGTGCGGACGTCATCCTCGACGCCGAGGCACGTGACGTCGACGGCGACGTCGCCCTCGGGCGTGAACTTCACGGCGTTGGAGAGCAGGTTGGTCAGCACCTGCGCGAGGCGGCCGCGATCGCCGCGGACCTCGCGCGGCACGTCATCGGCGAGCAACACGGAGAGCTCCAGGCCTTTGCCGTGCGCCGTCGCGGCGACGACGTCGGACGTCGCCTCCACCAGCTCGCGGAGGTCGAAGTCCCGCTCCTCGAGCTCGAGGTGGCCGGCCTCGATCTTGGAGACGTCGAGGATGTCGTTGATGACGGTGAGCAGCTGCTCGCCGGAGGCGCGCGCGGTGGCGGCGTACTCGTGCTGCTCGGCGTCGAGGTCGGTGGCCAGCAGCAGCTCCGACATCCCGATGACGCCATTGAGCGGCGTCCGGATCTCGTGGCTCATGTTGGCCAGGAACGTCGACTTCATCCGCGACGCCTCCTCGGCCTGCGCGCGCGCCACCGACGACTCCGCCTCACGCTTGATCCGGCGCACCGTGAACGCCGCCAGCACGGCGAGCAGGACGAGGCTGGCCACGAGCCCCACGACGGCCCCGACGATCGCGCGGCTCGACGCATGGTCGGCGCGGGCGCCCTGGCCCTGCGACAGCTCGAGCTGGGCGTTGCGGAACGCGTCGAAGCGCCTGCGCAGCGCGTCGAGCTGCAGCTTGCCGACGCGCGTGCGGTCGACGATGTCGCCGCGCGGCGTGCCCGACGGCAGGCCCGCCATCTGCGCGGCGTAGCCGGTGCGATAGGTCTCGACCCGCTCCAGCAGCACGGTCAGCAGCCGCTGCTGCGCGCCAGGCGGGACGAGCGACCGCAAACGGTCCTCGACCGCCGGGATCGACTTCTGGGCGTCGCGGTACGGCGTGAGGAACCGATCGTCACCCGTGAGCAGTCGTCCCCGCACACCGGTCTCGAGATCGATCGTCAGGCGGTTCAGCCGCGAGGTCAAGGCGACGACCTGCTCGGACTCGCGGGCGACCCGCGCATCATCGTGCACGCTGGTGACGGCGTACAGCAGGAACGCGAAGATCGCGCCCACGAGGACCATCACCACCCCGAACGCCGCCAGTGTCGGACCGATGAGGCCGGCTCGGCGAGCCCCCTTGCCCATCACCACGAAGTCTAGTGCGACACGCCGCCGCGCCGCCGCGCGTGTCCGACTCGTGGTGTCAGGAGCCGGTCAGCGAGCGACCGGTCATCGCCGCCGGCTGCTCCATGCCGAGCAGCGCGAGCACCGTCGGCGCGACGTCGGCCAGGACGCCGCCGTCGCGCAGCGTCAGGCCGTCGACGGTGACGATCAGCGGCACCGGGTTCAGCGAGTGCGCCGTGTCGGGCGACCCGTCGTCCTCGAGCATCTCGTCGGCGTTGCCGTGGTCGGCGGTGATGATCAGCGCGCCGCCGCTCTCCTGGACGGCCGCGACCACGTCGCCGAGGCACGCATCGACCGTCTGCACCGCCTCGACGGCCGCCGGGATGACCCCGGTGTGGCCCACCATGTCGGCGTTGGCGAAGTTGATGATGCCGAACGACGGCTCGTCCTCGCGCCACGCGCCGACGAACGCGTCGGCGGCCTCGCGGGCGCTCATCTCGGGCTTCTTGTCGTAGGTCGGGACGTCGCGCGGCGACGCGACCATCTCACGTCGCTCACCGGTGGCGGGCTCCTCCTCGCCGCCGCCGAAGAAGTACGTGACGTGGGGGTACTTCTCGGTCTCGGCGACGTGCAGCTGCTTGCCACCCGACTCCGCGACGACCTTCGTCAGCGTGGTCTCGGGTCGCTGCGGCGGGAAGGCGACCGGCCACGGCCAGCCCTCCTCGTACTCGGTGAGCGTCGTGTATCGGGCGACCGTGGGCGCGAGCGCCTCGGTGAGCTGGCGCATGCGGTCGGGACGGAAGTTGAACGCGATGACCGAGTCCTGCGGGCGGATCCGCGCCTCGGGGCCGACGGTGGTCGCGGCGACGAACTCGTCGCCGCGCTCGTCGCGCTCGTACGCGTCCCGCACGGCCTGGACGGCGGTGTGCGTGTGATGCGCGGAGACGCCGTCGCGCAACAGGTCGACGGCGGCCTTCGTGCGCTCGTCGCGCTTGTCGCGGTCCATCGCGAAGTAGCGGCCGATCACCGAGCCGACGCGAGCGTCGGTGGAGGAGGGCGCCTGCGCGCACCACTCCTCGACCTGCGCGAGGTACTCCTCACCTCCGCGCGGCGACGTGTCCCGTCCGTCGGTGAACGCGTGCACGACGAGCTCGGGCACGCCCTTCTCGCCGGCGAGCGCGATCAGCGCCTCCAGGTGCTTCCATCCGGAGTGCACGCCGCCGTCGGAGACGAGCCCGATCAGGTGCACGCGCTCGAACCCGTCCAGCGCGGCGTTGAGCTCCTCGTTCTCGCCCAGCGTGCCGTCGGCGACGGCCTCGTCGATGCGCGTCAGGTCCTGCTTGATGACCGCGCCCGCCCCGAGGTTGAGATGGCCGACCTCGCTGTTGCCCATCTGCCCCTCCGGCAGGCCCACCGCCGTGCCGCCGGCGGTGAGCTGGGTGTGCGGGAAGCGCGCCCAGAGATCGTCGAAGACCGGGGTGTCGGCCAGCTCCACCGCGTTGCCGGGGCCGGGCGGGGCGAGTCCCCAGCCGTCGAGGATGACGAGCGCGACGCGCGGCACCGTCGACGGCGAGCTCATGCGCGCGGCGCGGCGTCGACGATGGCCGTGAACTGCTCGACGTCCAGCGACGCGCCGCCGATCAGGCCTCCGTCGCAGTCGGGAAGCGCGAGGAGCTCCTCGGCGTTGGCGGGCTTCATCGAGCCGCCGTAGAGGATGCGCGAGCGCTCCGCCTGCTCCTTGGAGCGGTCGGCGACGAGCGCGCGGACGAACGCCAACGCGTCCTGGGCCTGCTCGGCAGTGGCGGTCTGGCCGGTGCCGATGGCCCAGACGGGCTCATAGGCGATGACGATCTCGCCGAGGCGCTCGGTCGGGACCTTCTCGAGGCCCTCCTGCACCTGGTGGCGCAGACGCCGCTCGGTGTCGCCGTCCTCGCGCTCCTGCTCGGTCTCGCCGACGCAGAGGATGACCTCCAGCCCGGCCTCCAGCGCCGCGGGCACCTTGAGCTGCAGGTGCTTGTCGGTCTCGCCGAACAGCTGACGGCGCTCGGAGTGGCCGAGCACCACGCCGGTGACGTCGATCTCGCTGAGCATCGGGCCTGAGATCTCGCCGGTGTACGGGCCCTCGAGCTCCCAGTGCATGTTCTGCGCGTAGACGGCGAGGCGCGAGCCGCGCGCCGAGTCCACCACGGCCTGCAGCGCCGTGAACGGCACGCAGACGGCGACGTCGACGTGCTCCGCGGTCGAGATGCGCGGCAGCAGCGACGCGACGCGCTCCTCGGACTCCGCGATCGTGCCGTGCATCTTCCAGTTGCCCGCGATCAGCGGCGTCCTGCTCATGACAGCACCTCCACGCCCGGAAGCGTCTTGCCTTCGATCAGCTCGAGCGACGCGCCGCCACCGGTGGAGAGGTGCGTCACGTCGTCCTCGAGCCCGAACTGCCGCAGGGCCGCCGCGCTGTCGCCGCCGCCCACCACCGTCGTGCCCGGCGCCTTGGCCACCGCCTCGGCGACGGCCTTCGTGCCCGCCGCGAACGGCTCGAGCTCGAACGCGCCCATGGGGCCGTTCCAGAAGACCGTGCCGGCGCCGGCGATGACCTCGGCGTAGGCCGCCGCAGTGCGCGGGCCCACGTCCAGGCCCATCAGGCCCTCGGGGACGTCGACGCCGTCGACCTCGGTCACCGGGGTGTCGGCGCTGAACGCCTCGCCACACGTGAGGTCCACGGGCAGCTCGAGCTTGCCGGCGCCGCGCTCCAGGATCCGGCGAGCGGGCTCCAGTCCCTCCTCCTCGCACAGCGACGCGCCGACCTCATGGCCCTGG